>PXES01000307.1 GCA_003564655.1 Paracoccaceae bacterium | reverse complement strand
GCCTCTTTCCACGCCACCCAGGCGCCGCGGCTGGCACGGCCCAGAAACCCCTTCAGCGTCGGCACGATCCCGTTGGGGCTGGAATTCTCACGATATTCGATGCCTTGCGGCGTCTCCACCTCCTCATAGGGTTGACGGTGATAGACGATGACAAGATCGGACTTCATACTGATACCTCCGGTAAATCGGCGCACAGCCCATGCGCGACAATGGCCTCGAGAATTCCCCCGGCCCCGGGGCGCGTGCAGTGATACGCGGTCGGAATGGCGTGAGTGGCCTTCAGCAACGCGACCTCGGCCCCGCCGACGACCGCGCCACGCAGGCCGGTTTCGAACATCGACAGGTCATTGAGCGTGTCGCCCGCCACCAGCACGCGCTCGCGCGGGAGTTTCAGCTCGGTCAGCAGACGCAGCAGCGACGGCCCCTTGCTGATGCCGGGCGGCAGGATGTCGACGAAACAGCCATGCGAGATCAGGATATCGACCTCCAGCCCCTCGAGCGCGCGCAGCGCCTCAGGCTGGAAGCGGTCGTCATACTGGTAGGACAGGCGGTGCCGGAACGGCGTGGGCTGCGGCCAGAGGCCACGCACCCCCGCCAGCCGCGTGCGCACACGCTCGGCCTTGCCCGCCCAAGCGCGGCGGATCGGCGCCTCGAGCCGCGCGTCGGGTTCGACCCGCCCGCCGGTGAAGCGCCCGATGGTCGTCCCGACATCGCCGATGACGAATTCCGGGGGCGGTACGTCGCCCGATGCAGCCAGATCGGCAATGAAGGCCGGATCACGTCCGGTGACATAGATCAGCCGCACCTGCGGCCCCTGCGCCCGCAGCCAGTCGTAGAGCGCGGCACGCGCTTCGACGGGGCCGCCCAGAAACGTGCCGTCGAGATCGGTGGCCAGAACCAGCTTCGGCTCTGCCACGCCCGGTGAAGAAAACCCTTTGTCGAGCATGACCCGGTTATAACGCGGCAGCGCAGCATTTCCATGCGAGGGCGGGGCATATCCCCCGGCAACGCAAAAGCCGCCCAAAATTTGGGCGGCTTGGGCAATTCCTCAGCACCCAAAGGGGGCGGTCACACCTCAGGCGAGGGCGAGATTGGAGGCCGATTCACGACCGTCGCGGCTTTTTTCCAGGTCGAAGGTCACTTTCTGACCGTCATCCAGACCGCGCAGGCCTGCACGCTCGACTGCCGAGATGTGGACGAACACGTCCTTGGACCCGCCTTCGGGCTGAATGAAGCCATACCCTTTGGTGGCGTTGAACCATTTCACTGTGCCATTGGCCATGGTGAAGTCTCCTGTCTATCATGCTGCCCACACCATGCGGCAGCCCGGCTCAGTCAGTGCAGAATCGAAGTCACTGTGGCCGTAGTCGGAGAACAGTCGTCGATAGTGGTAACGTCGCCCCCTGCACATGCGCCCTGCTGCGCCCGAATGCAAGGATTATCTGGCGTCAGAGCTTCGAAATCCGGGTCGCCATGTCGAGCATCCGGCAGGAAAACCCCCACTCATTGTCATACCATCCGAAGACCCGCAGCATTCCGCCGCTTGTGATCTGCGTCTCGGGCAGGGCCATGACGATGCTCTCGGGCCGCGCGCGCAGATCGGTCGAAACAAGGGGGCGGTCGGTCCAGCCGATCACGCCCCCTGCCGCGCGAAAGGCCGCATTCACCTGCGCCGCGGTCACCGGGCGCTCGGGCATCACGCACAGATCCACCGCCGAGACCGAGGCCGTGGGCACCCGCACCGCCGCCCCCATCAGCCGCCCCGAAAGTTCGGGCAGCACGCGGTCCAGCAGCCGCTGCGCACTGGTCGTGGTCGGCACCATCGACAGCGCCGCCGCCCGCGACCGCGCCGGATCGCCGCGCGGCGCGTCGACCGTGGGCTGGCTGCCCGTGTAGCAATGGATCGTCGTCATGAAGCCCGTGGCGATGCCCCAGCGGTCATGCAAAAGCCGCGCCAGCGGCGCGAGCGCGTTGGTGGTGCAGGACGCGTTCGAGATGAGCAGATGCTCGGCGGCCAATGCGGCTTCATTGACCCCCAGAACGACGGTCACCTCGGCGGCCTCGGCGGGGCCCGAGATCAGCACGCGCCGCGCGCCCGCGCGGATGCCGCGCCGCGCGACCTCGGTGCGGTCGGCGCGGCCCGTGCATTCCATCACCAGATCGATATCCGACAGGTCCAGTTCCGACAGGTCGGCGACATGGCTCAGCCGCAGGCGCTGCGTGCCCGCGACCAGCGCGCCGTCCTCCAGCCGCACCCCGCCCGGATAGGGGCCAAAGACACTGTCATACTCGAACAGATAGGCGCAATCCTCGGGCGTGGCGATGTCGTTGACGGCCACCAGCTCCACCCCCGGCCAGCCGCCCTGCAGCCAGGCGCGCAGCACAGTGCGCCCGATCCGCCCAAACCCGTTGATCGCAACGCGCATCCCGCTTTCCCATCTGTTCCGGAACGGATGCACAAAGGCCGATTCTGCCGCCGACTGCAACCCGGTTCCCGCCCAGCGTCACGCCTGGCCCTGCGCAGCGCTGCCGGAACGGCATCGGCGCGACCACTGCCGTAACCCTGCGCGGCGGCCCGCCGGACAAGAATCGGGGGCAGGCGGTGGTCCCGATACGGCAATCGGACAGTGCAGCCGCCATCCGCGCGGCCCGGCAGGCCGATCGAACCTGTCGCGCAGGCCCGGGACGCGCGACCGGCAGATCCTGCGCCAGAGGGGCTGCCTGTTCGACGGGGGCACTCACTCTCCGCTTGTCCGCAGCGCAGGGCCTGCGCGCAACGGTTGACCCTGCGCCCAGGAATGCGCCAGCGTGGCGCAGCGCCCTTCTCGCCCTGCTGAAGCTCCTCTCCGAACGCCGCGCCGATTTGCGCTACCCCGGCAGGGCTGAGGGGGTAGCGCCGCCGCTAACCGCGCAGGCCCTTGACCTTGGCGCTGTCGATCAACTGGCCGCCCTCGAGCATCAGCAGAAGCTGCCCCGCATCACTGCGCGCCTCGGTGACACGTGCAAAGCCCAGCACCGGGTTCATCCCCAGCGATGCAGGCCCGCGAAAACTTTCCATCTCGATCTTGTAATGCCCGGCGGGCGGGCCGCCTTCGGCGGGGGGCGGAAGCTCGAAGACCAGCTCCACCGCCTGCGGGTCCACCGCGCGGCGCGTCCCCTCGCGCCCGTCGCGGTCGCGCACGACCAGTTCGGCCCGGTCGGCCCCGGGCACTTCGGGCGGCACCAGACGCCGTGGCGCACCGTCGAGATAGACCGGCGCTTCGGTCAGCGCCTCGCGCCCGACCCAGTTGCCCATCTCGGCCAGCCCCATGCGGCTGGCCAGCCGGTCGAGCAGGTCATTGGTGCGCACCTGCTGCTCGACCCCCGAGAAGGTCGCGAGCTGGACCGCGAAATCCGACGCCTCGATCGGCTCGAGCGGGTTCTGGTTCTGCATCTGCGCGGTCAGCATCCGCAGGAAGGTCTCGAAATCCGACGAGATGTCGGGCCGTTCGGCCTGCGCGGGGGGCGGGGTGTCCTGCGGGCGCGCACGGCCGGGGTCGGTCTGGGGTAGGCTCTCTATCATTGCGGTTTTTCCTTTGCGGTAAGCATTGCGCCCGGGGCGCGAAGCGGCATTTGCGGTCGCGGCGGCGGCGGGCGCGGCGAGACTGACGGCGCGCGACCATGCCCGCGGTCCGGCGCGGGGAGGGCGCGTTCACGCCGACAGGGCGCAACCGGCCACGCGGGCGGGCTTGCGGGACTGCGGGCGGGTGCAGCACAGCAGCGCGGCGCGGCGGCAATGGTATTTCCCCTGCGCGGCGCGCGCGCCGGGGCTCTGCCGGGCCACTGCACGGTGGACCCCTGTGCAGCCGCAATGGCAAGAGCGCGCCGCGTCACCAGCGCAGGTCCAGACCAGCGCCCGCCGCACCGCGCGGCGCGGCGGGCGCACGGGCCTCGGGGGGCGGCGCGGCGGCGGCAGCGTCTTGCGGCGGGCGGTGGTCTGCCCGAGCCTCTTGCCCCTCTCTCCCCTCTCGCCCGAAGCTCAGGTCGAGCCCCTCATAGCCCAGGGCCGAAAGCGCGACGAACAGCTCATCCGCGTTGCGGCGCAGCAGGTCCAGTGTTTCGGGGCGCTCGCTGATAATCAGGACATGCAGGCCCGCATCCTGCGCCGAGAGCGTGATGCGCACGCGGCCCAGCTCTGCCGGGGCGAGTTGCAACTGCACGACACGTTGGTCCGCCTCTTGCAGCGCGCGTGTGATCTGCATGGCGACGGGCGCGGGCAGCGATTGCGCGCGCGCGGGCGGCGATGCCTCCGGGCGGGCTGCGTCGGGCACCGGGGGGGCAAGGCCCTCACCCTCGCTGCGCGACAGCGTGCCATGGCGTGTGCCCGCGGCTTCGGTCATCGCGGCAGCCGCCGGGGAGGGGGCCGCAAACGGCCCCGCGTTGCCCACGATCGACACCGGCCCTGTCGGGCTGCTGTGGCCCGGGGCTGCGCGCCCTGCCTGTGCTGGTGCAGCAGGGGACGCCAGCGCCTCGGTGCCGCGAAGGGCTGTCCGGCGCCCCGCCCCCTCGGCGACGGTCCAGCGAGCAGCGGAGCCCCCTGCCCCGGCAGCGGCCTGCCGTACGCCTCTGGCCAGTGCAACGCCCGGCGTGTCCGTGCCACTGGCCCGCGCGGCATCTGCCGCCTGCGCAGCCGGAGCCCCCGCCTTGCCATCCGCAAGTGACATCGCGCGAGCCACGGCCTGACCGGACGTGTCGTCCCCCGGGGTTGGCGCAAGCCCCGCCGGGTCGGGGTGCCCTGCCTGAAGGCCATCTGCGGTCGCGGGGCGCTGTTGCGATGCGGCCTGAGCGACCGCGCCGCGCGCGGCGACGGCACCGCGACTGTCGCGCCCGCCCGACCAGCGCGCCTCGGACAGGTCAAAGAAGGCGACATCCTGTACGGCGTCAGCCGCACCGCGTTCGGCCTGCGCGCTGTCGCGGTCGGAGACGCCCGACGCGTGGTCGATGGCCCGGCCCGTGTTTCCATCTATCGCGCGCGCCGCATCGACGCGATGGCGCGCGTCGAGCCGCGCCTCGACCACGCTGCGCGCGGCCCGGGTCGCCGACCCCTCGCCACGGTCGGGGCTGCCCGTGGCAGCGGCATGCCCAGTGACCGGCGGGTGCGGGTCGGGCAGATCCCGCGGCTGCCCCGCCCCCGCACTGCCACGCGCTGGGCGCTGTGCCGGGCCGGGGGCATCATCGCCCCCGCAAGCAGATGCACGGCACGGGGCAGCATTCTGCGGCGTCGCGGCGGATCGCCTCTGGCCCGAAGGCCGCGATTCGTCACCGCCACCCCGCGACACCCCCGACGCGTTGCCCGGCACGCGCGCTGCGCCTGCGTCGACAAACTGCACGAAGTCGCAGGGCATGCCACGCTCCGCATTGCCGCTGTTGCGTGTCGGCCCGGGCGAGAATGGGGCCAGTTTGGGGACGTTCAGCATGACGGACGCTCACCTGTGCCGGATTCGACTTCATACTGCCAGCAACTGCTTACTGAAAATTTACCGCCATACGGCACGCTTGGGGGCAGACCGCAAAAACCGAAAGGCCCCGCCAATGGATGCGATGATTCCCTCGCTCTCGCCCTCTGCCCTTCACTCGCCCGCCACCGCGCACCGGCCGGTCCCGCTGCAACAGGTCGCACGCGATTTCGAGGCGAGCTTTCTGGCCGAAATGCTGCGCGCGGCACGGTTCGGTGACCCCGGCAGCGCGCCCGAAGGCGGCATTGGCGAAGCGCAGTTCGCCTCTTTCCTCGTCGAGGCGCAGGCCCGTCAGCTCGCCGCGCGGGGCGGGCTGGGGCTGGCCGAAATGATCCTCTCCGGCCTGATGGCGCGCGCGGATGCCGCCAGCACGGACCACGAATGAGCGCGCCTGCAGACGCACTCCGCACGGTCCTCGAGCAAGAGCGGCAGTCGCTGCTGCGCGGGGCACTCGATGAGCTGGAGGCATTTGCCGCGCGCAAGCAGGACCTCGTCGCCGCCCTAGCGGACGCGCCGCCGACAAGGGCTGCGACAGCACGCCTACGCGCGGAGCTGAAGCGTAACGCCGCACTGCTTCAGGCGGCAGCCGAGGGGGTACGCAGCGCGCGCGATACCCTGGACACCCGCCGACGCGCGGCGCGCACGGCGCTCTACCACGCGGATGGCTCGGCGCAGATCCCGCCAGCTGCTGGCCACAAGGTCGAGCGCAAGGCGTGAGCACGGCGCAGCCTTCGCGCGGGCGCGTTGCATCGCGTTGCACCGCGCGCCCGCGCAACAGCGGCGGCTGCATCTGCAAGCTGTCCGTGCGGCGGGTTCGCTGCTCTCCCGACACCATGGCCAAGGCGGCATCGCGTTAACCAAAGCGCCAAAAACCCGTCCCGGCACTGCAGAAATTTCGGCGATGTTCAGAGGCTGTAAAGCAATTCCCCCGACACTCGGCGTCATCGGGCAGAAGTCCGGTCTGGCAACAGATCGCGGGCCAGTGCGCAGAACGCCATCGCGGCACCCAGTTTTGGGGTGTCTCAACCACTGATGCAAAACGCACATCCGGAAAGGCAAAACAATGTCCAGCATTCTGACAAACACCAGCGCCATGGTGGCGCTGCAAACCATGCGGGGGATCAACAAGAACCTCGCCCAGACGCAGAACGAGATCTCGACCGGCAAATCGGTCAGCAACGCGCGCGACAATGCGGCAGTCTGGGCGATTTCCAGAACGATGGAGTCCGACGTAAACGGCTTCAAGGCGATCGGTGACAGTCTTTCGCTGGGTACGTCCACCGTGGCCGTTGCACGGCAAGCGGCCGAGACCGTGACCGATCTGCTGACCCAGATGAAGGGCAGGATCGTCGCCGCGCAGGAAGAAAACGTCGACCGCGAGAAGATCCAGACCGACATCGTGGCTCTAAGCAACCAGATCAGCTCGGTCGTCGGGGCGGCACAGTTCAACGGGCAGAATCTGGTCGATGGGTCCAGCACGGATCCGATGCGGATCCTGTCCTCGCTCGACCGCAACTCACAAGGCAACGTGAACCCCGCCGAGATCGAGGTTTCCCGGCAGAACCTGTCCGTGACAACCCCTGTCGACGCACAGGACTTTGGCAGCGGTGGTCTGGGCGATCCGGATGACTTCATCGCAGCCACGGGGGTCGATGTGGTGACTGGCGGCGCGAGCATGGAAGACGTGCTCGACGACGGGGCAACACTGGGTGCCGGGTCACTGGCGATCACGATCGGGCAGGTCAGTCAGGGAACCGGCTACGAGATCGTGCTCGGGGATATCGAGATCAACACACCGGATGGCGGAACGGCCATCGGTGACCGGAACTTCCAGTACGTGGCGTCCGCAAGTGACGGGACGGCCGATGTCGCCAGAAATCTCACGAACCAGATGAATGCCTTTTTCGGTGCAGCAACCGATGGGCAGTACAGCGTCTCCATAAACGAGACGACCGGTGCGATCGAGATCGAGAACACCTCTGGCGAGGATATCGTCATCGGCCTTCAGGCGACGGGTGGCGGCACCGCCGGATCGACGGCATCGCAAGGTGGACTTGGGGAGGTCGACAACTTCGATGTGACCACCTCGACCGGTGCCACGCAGGCCCTCGCAGCCATCGACGGTCTGATCGACCGCTCGATCGATGCCGCCGCTGCCTTCGGTTCCGCCCAGTCGCGGATCGATACTCAGTCCGAGTTCATCAAGAACCTGACGGATTCGCTGACGACTGGTATCGGCGCGATGGTCGACGCGGATATGGAGGCTGCCTCGGCCCGGCTGCAGGCGCTTCAGGTCCAGCAGCAACTCGCCACACAGTCGCTGTCGATCGCCAACCAGCAGCCGCAGAACATCCTGGCGCTGTTCCGCTAATGGCTTTCGCCGGGCCCCGCAGCAGTGGGGCCCGGCCGCAGTTTTCCGCCCCCCTGACCTGACCTTCAGTTCCCGAAAGGCCCCGGAATGAATGCTCATGCCCGCGCCATCACCGCCTATGGCAACCCGACCACTGCCCAGAAATCGCCCCGCTCGGCCGAATATGACGTGATCTCGCGCATCACCGCACGTCTGCAGCAAGCCTGCTTGGACGAAGGAACAAGTTTTGGCCGGTTGGCCGAAGCGCTGCACGATAATCGCCGCCTGTGGGTCGAGCTTGCAACCGATCTGGCGCTACCCGGAAACGCCCTGCCGAGCGCGTTGCGCGCGCAGTTGCTGGGGCTCGCACAGTTCAGTCTGCGCCACACCGCAGAGGTTCTCGCCGGGCGCGCCGCACCCGAAGTGCTGATCGACATAAACCTCGCCATCCTGCGCGGCCTCTCGGGTCGGGGCACGGCCGAATGACGGGCCTCGTGATCCGCCTCGCGCCGCGCGAGCGGGTGCTGCTGAACGGCGCGGTGATCGAGAATGGCGACCGCAGGGCCAGCCTTTCGATCCGCACGCCCAATGCCAATGTCCTGCGATTGCGCGACGCCATCCACCCCGAACAGGCCAACACCCCGGTCAAGCGCACCTGCTACCTCGCGCAGCTCGTCCTTGCCGGGGACAGCACGCCCGAGGATCTCCAGACGCCGGTTCTCAAGGCGATCGAGCAACTCAGTCAGGTCTTCTCGGATCGCGACAGCCGGGCGATCCTCAAGACCGCGTCGGAGAGTGTTATCGCGCGCGACTATTATCAGACGCTCAAGGCCCTGCGGCTGCTGTTGCCGCGCGAGGCGCGTCTTTTTGCGGCAGGCCGGGTATGAGCTTCACACCGACAATCCCGACCACCGGGCTGGCCGGCTGGGCGTTTCTGACGCTCACCCAGGCGCGGCAGGAGGCGAGCTTCGCCGCCAGCCCCCAGATCGACCGCGCCGCGCGGCACTTTGCAGAGGCGCTGCCCCGGATAGAGACAGCCGATGCGCTGGTCAGTGATCGGCAGGCGCTGCGTGTGGCGCTGGGCGCATTCGGATTGCAGGATGATCTGGACAATCGCGCCTTCATCCGTCGCGTGATCGAGGATGGCACGGAGGAGCGCGGCGCACTTGCCAACCGTCTGTCAGACAAACGCTACCTCGCGCTGGCACAAGCTTTTGCGCATCTGGCAAAGGGTGCCACCGATCCGCCACCCGCCGACCTCGCCGACAGGTTGGTCGGGCAGTTCAAGACCCGGGCCTTCGAGGTTGCGGTCGGCCAGCAGGATGAGACGATGCGGTTGGCGATGAACCTGCAGCGCGAACTCCCCGCGCTTGAGGCGCAGTTCGGCAGCGACACGGGGCGCTGGTTTGGCGTCCTGGGCAACCCGCCCCTTCGGCAGGTGCTGGAGACAGCGCTCGGCCTGCCGCGCGAGTTCGGCGCGCTCGATATCGACGAGCAGGTGAAGCGGATGCGCGCGGCCACACAGGCGCGCTTCGGCACCTCCAACATCGCGACGCTGGCCGAGCCCGAGATGCTGGAGAAGATCACCCGCCGCTTTCTCGTGATGAGCCAGATCCGCGAGAGCGCGAGCGTGATGAGCGGCGCGGCAACGGCACTGACGCTGCTGCAATCCGTGCGCCGCTGAGGCCCGCGCGGCCATCAGCCCAACGCGCGCAGGCTGTCGGCCAGGGCCGCCTCGAACAGATCAAGCTCGGCCTCTGGCGCGGCAGAGACGCGGATGAAGCGGTCCAGCGGCGCGACATTGCGCATGCGCACGAACACGTCGCGCGCCTGCAGCTCTGCCACCAGCGCGCGGGCGAAATCGCCGTCGCGGCCCGTATCGAGGCTTACGAAATTCCCCGCCGAGGGCAGTGCATGCAGCCCCTGCCCCGCCGCGATCTCGCGCAGCCGGTCGCGAGCCGCGGCAACGCGGGTGCAGACTTCGGCCAGCCAGGGCTGATCGCCAAGCGCGGCAATCGCGGCACGTTGCGCCAGCCGCCCGACCGCAAAATGGTCGCGGATGCGGTCGAACATCGCGATCACATGCGGCGCGCCGATGGCATAGCCCACCCGCATCCCGGCCAGCCCGTAAAGCTTCGAGAAGGTGCGCAGCCGGATCACGCGCGGGTTATCCGTATCAAGTGGCGGTTCGGTGCCTTGCGGGGCGGAATCGACATAAGCCTCGTCCAGCACCAGCAGCGTGCCCTCGGGCACGGCGGCGATCATCCGCGCGATGACCCGCGCGCTGTGCCAGCTGCCCAGCGGGTTGTCGGGGTTGCAGATATAGGCGAGCTTGGCCGAGACGGCCTCGGCCTTTGCCAGCAGCGCCGCCGGGTCCTGATGCTCGTCGCGATAGGCGATGCGGTGGATCGCCCCGCCCCGCGCCGCCACATGATAGTCGAATGTCGGATAGGCCCCGTCCGCCGTGACCACCGCATCGCCGGGACTTACGAGAAGTTGCGCGAGGTCGCGCAACAGCCCGTCGATCCCGACGCCGACAACGACCGCCTCGGGCGCGACACCGTGATGCGCGGCGAGGGCGGCGCGCAGGTCGAAACACTCGGCATCGCCATACATCCACGCCTCATCCGCAGCCGCCTG
>PXES01000308.1 GCA_003564655.1 Paracoccaceae bacterium | reverse complement strand
TCGAAGATCACTGCGGCATGGGTGGGCGCGTCGGCACTTGCATCATTCTCGCCGATATAGCGCCACAGCATGTTGCAGAATCCCGCCACGGCCCCCACAGGCAGCCCGTCGGATTTGCGCGTCAAGGGCGGCAGCGCGTGATAGGCGCGGAAGATATAGGCCGAACCGTCGATCAGATGCAGATGGCTGCCCTTGCCGAATGCCATGACATCTCTCTCCCGGCTGCCTGTTGTGCCGCCGGGGCAGTTCCGCCTGTGGCTATGGCGAAGCTGTCGGGGCACCTGTCGCCGAACTGTTGCCTGAACACGCCCGCGCGTGCAAGGGCGGCACACGCGCGGGCGGCGGGGTCATATGTTCAGGCGCTCGGCGAGGTCGCTCGCCTCGGTGAGGCTGATCGGGCGCGCGTTCGGGAAGGCTGGCGTCTGGTTGGGCATGTTGTGGATATAAACGGTCTCGGGGATGATCTCGGGGGGCCACAAGTAATTCGGCGGAGTGAATGTGCGCACAGGGCGCGGTTGCCCCACCGTGGCCGAATTGAACAGCCGCATGGAGCGCACGTCATTGCCCACCTGACGCGAGGTCAGCAGGACGTAGACATAGTGCCCCGGCAGCGGATCCAGCCGCGAGATCGCGGTCAGAAGTGCTGTTCGCACCGCGCGGCGGGCGCGCACATATTCGTTGAATTGCAGCGCGTTGAAGAACATGTTCAGCCCCAGCCCAAGGGCGCCCGGTATCGGGTTGGGCGTGGGCGCGCCGGGGACTGTCCGGTTGGGGCCCGATCCGTTTGGCGTGTAGATGTTATGCTGCGGTACGCTCATGCTGTTTCCCTGTTGCAAGATCCACTGTGGCGCGGGCTTCCCCGCCGCCTGACCGATAAGGGATGTTAACGCAAACGTGCGTTGAATCAACCCAGAGTAGAAATAATCGGCGATATTGCACCCTTGCCGGTTGCAGTCGTCTTGCTGCGGGTTGCGATGCTGGCAGAGTGTGGTCTAATCACGCAGCAGGCAGCAAAATCCGAGGCGATCATGCGAAACTCCTGTGTGCTGGCCTGTCTGGTGGGGATTGGCGTCTTCACCCCCCTCAGCGCGCTCGAAATGCCCGACTGCGAAAACCGGCCCGGCTCGCCGGAAAGCTGTGCGCCGGTCGTTGCCTGCATGCCCGGCGATGGTGTCTATTTCGTCGGCCGGGCCATCGGCTGGAACGAAGGCACGCTGGAGGGTGAGACCAATACCGGCGTGGCGTGCCGCGGAAGCTGGTCAGTGGGCGAGACCTTGCGCTTCGGGCGCGTGCGGTTCGAGTGCGATGACGGCATCGCGGGCCGGATCGTCTATCACTATCAGGACCCGCAGACCGGCACCGCGCGGGGGACCGGCCTGATCAGCGGCTTCGGGCGGGTGCGCGCCTGGTCGGGAAACAATATCGTGCAGTTCCTCGACCGGACCGAAAGCCGCGTCGATGGCGATTTGATGTGCGGCGAGACCCCGATGTTGCTGAGCGAAGCGCGGGTGAGCCGCTGATCGCCTTTGCGTCGCGGGATCACAGCAGCGTCAGCACCAGCCCCATCGCGGTGCAGGCCAGCGCCGCATAGCCCGCGTCGATGGCGGCGAGTTTCAGCGGGCGCATGGCGAACAGCACGTTCAGCGTGATCCACGGCGCGATAAGGAACAGCCCCACTCCCAGCCCCGACACCGCGCCCGCGACTGGCGTGGTCACACCGCTGGACACCAGCACATGCCGCAGCATCCCCGCGACGATCAGGATGCACAGGAACGCCCCGCCATAGGTCAGCGCCGGACTGCGCCCTGCCGGTTGGCCATCCGCGCCGACCGGCACGCCCGAGGCCTCCATCCAGGGCTTCGCAAGCGCCATGTACCAGCACGCGCCAATGGCGAAGCCGATGCCAGCGGCGATCAGGACAGCGACCAGGCCCATGGCGCGCCCCTGTTCAGGCCGCGTCGTCGTCGGCCCAGTCCTCATGGACGAAGCGCTTGTCGCAATAGGGGCATTCGACCATCCCGGTCTCGTGGCTGATTGACAGCCAGACGCGCGGGTGTCCCAGCGCCCCCTCACCCCCGTCGCAGCACACGCGCATGGCGGTGACGATCTCGGTCTCGGGCGGCTCGAAAGCTGTGGTCATGGCAGGGGCCTCTTGTTGACGTGATGCGATGATACCGGAAAGGCGGGGCCGGTCACAAGCCATTCACGCGGTGGGTGGCGGGCCGAAGGCGTTGGTCTTGGGGTCGCCGCGCAGGAAGCCCAACTCGATGATCGCCCGGACCGACACGCCGCGCGCGAGTAGGCCGATCACCGGCACTGTCGTCGCGGGCAGCATGATCACGGCCCCGGGGTCTGCGGGGATCAGTCCTGACGTTGGGCGGTCGCCGATCCGGAAGGTCTAGAGCGCGAGAGACAGGACTTGCGGCGCGACGAAGATCGCAAGCCGGGACAGGGGCGGGTGGCCGCGGTCGGCCAGCCGTCTGGTCGACAGCGCAAGCGCGGGATAGAGCGCCACCAGCGCGGCCACGAAGATCGTGATCCGTGCTGCGGGACCATCCTCGAGCGTTGCCGCCACCAACACAGTCACGGCCAGCAACGGCACCAGCAGGATCAGCACGCCCTGCCAGAACCGGATCCGGTCGATCCGCCCGTGAAACGCGGTCAATAGCGGAATCGTGCGGCCCCTTTCCGGACTGTCAGGGGCGTCGCGCGCGGCTGGTGATACCCGCCCACGGGGCCCCGGGGTGACGTGCGGCACATGGGCGGCGGGCACACACACGCACCCGCGCCCGTTGCCAGAGCGCTCTGCTCCCGCTTGCCGATCACATCACGGCCACGCGGCCTCACGCGCAGGCCGCGTGGCCGGACTTTTTGGGCCTGCGCGTTCAGGCCGGGGGCGGGCCGTAGGCATTGGCCTCTTCGTCGCCCTTGAGAATGCCCAGTTCGATCAGCGCCCAGATCCCCACGCCCAGTGCGATCAGCCCGAGGATCATGGTCGGTGTGCCGGGCATCATCATGCCCTCGGCCCCTGGCATGCCCTGCACGGGGCGATAGCCGATGCGGAATGTGTCGATTATCGTCAACAGCAGACCGGGGGCGATGAAGATGGCGAGTTTCGGCATCGGTGGCTGGCCCCGGTCGGCAAGCCGCTTGGCCCCGAGCGCGGCCCAAGGATAGACCAGACCCAGCGTGATGAGCAGCGTCAGCAACCGCCCGAAGAAGGACTCGCCAAAGATCGCCGAGACGATGGCCATCACCACCACCGCTGCGACCACCAGCAGGATGACCCCCATCCAGTACTGTCCGCGCCGGATGCGCCCGTCAAAACTTGTCAGCAGCTCGACAATGTTGCCCATTTTGCCTCCTGTAGGTCCTGTTGGAACCCCGATACCGTGACTGGCGGCGCGCCGCAGGTCAACCCGACACGGTGCGGATGTGCTTTTCATTGTCGCCGAAGGGGTTATTTACGAGGGCACAGGACAGGAGGGGCGGATGACAGGCGATGCCATCGAGATCAGTGGGCTGCGCAAGACCTATGCGGGCGGCAAGCAGGCGCTGCGGGACGTCGATCTGACGATCCCGGCGGGCAGCATCTTCGGGCTGCTGGGACCCAATGGCGCGGGCAAATCGACGCTGATCAACATTCTGGCGGGGCTGGTGACCAAGACCGCTGGACAGGTGCGGATCTGGGGGTTCGACCAGGACGTGAACCCGCGCCAGTCGCGCGCCGCCATCGGGGTCATGCCGCAAGAGCTGAACATCGACCCGTTCTTTACCCCGCGCGGCGCGCTCGAGGTACAGGCCGGGCTCTATGGCGTGCCGCGCGCGCAGCGGCGCACGGACGAGATTTTGCGCCTGATCGGGCTGTCGGACAAGGCCGGGGCCTATGCCCGCACCCTGTCGGGCGGGATGCGGCGGCGCCTGCTTCTGGGCAAGGCGCTGGTGCACGCGCCGCAGGGGCTGGTGCTGGATGAACCCACGGCCGGCGTCGATATCGAGTTGCGCCAGATGCTGTGGGAGAATGTGCGCACGCTGAATGCGCAGGGCATGACCATCATCCTGACCACGCATTACCTGGAGGAAGCGCAGGAGATGTGCGACGAGATCGCCATCATCGACGATGGCGCGGTGATCGTGCGGGACCGCACCGAAACGCTGTTGGACCGGCTGGATGCCAAGACGCTGCTGCTGCGGCTCGCTGCCCCTGTGACCGGCCTCGCGCTGCCCGCGGGCGTGACGCAGGAGACCCGCGCCGATGGCGTGCTGGCGCTGAGCTACTCGCGCAGCGCGGTCAGCGCCGGGGCGCTGCTGGCGGCGGTGAGTGCCGCCGGGGGCGAAGTGCTGGACGTGACCAGCGAAGAGCCCGATCTGGAGGATGTGTTCCTGTCGCTGACCTCGAACCGGACGGCGGCCTGAGCGCGGCCTCATGCGGGATGCCACCGATGCGGTCAGTGCCGCGCCTTGGGCCGTGCCCATCCACCTGCTGTTGCGCTCCCCCAGGGCGCTTTCGGGTCAGTCGCCCGGGCCGGGGAATCGGTTCCCGGCGCGCGGTGATCAGCCGCAAGCCGCATCATCCCCCGGTGACGAACAGACCGGCGACGATATCGCCATGCAGCCACAGCGCCAGCGCCCCGATGCTCAGCGCGCCCAGGGCGGCGGCCAGGTCATGGCGCATGTCCCACGCGCCGTGGCGCCGCGCGAGGCGCAGTTCCAGCCCGTAGGTCACGATCACTGACAGCGCCTGCCCCGCAAGCGCGCCGCCAAGCCCGGCCTGTTGTGCACCGATCAACAGGCCGATCAATTGCAGGGCGGCGCGCGCTGCCTGCAGCCAGAAGAAGCCGCGCGCATCGCCCGCCGCCAGCGCCGCGCGGTCATAGCTCATGCCGACCAGTTGCAGCAGCACGATGCAGGACAGCATCACCACGACAGGCCCCGCCATGATGTAGCGCGCATCGTAAAGGACAGAGATCAGCCATGGCCCGCCGAGGGCAAGCGCCACAACCAGCCCCATAAGCGCGCCGGTGAAGAGCGCCCGGAACCGGCGCAGGGCAGCAAAATTCGCAGCCGATTCGGCAGGCGGCCGCTCGCGGTAGATGGGGATCATCAGCCGCTCCAGAACCGTCATCCCCAGCATTCGGGGAAAGCTGCCGATGAAATAGCCGATGCTGAAGATCCCGAGGATTTCAAGCGTCAGGTAATGGCCCAGCACCAGCCGGTCACCCTGCGAGATGGCAAAGGCGCAGGCAGTGGACAGGAAGATCCACTTGCCGAAATGGATCAGCTCATACGCGGCCGCGCGCTCGATACGCAGGCGATCGACATGGCCGGGCATGAACAGATGCAGCGCCAGCATGCGCAGCACGTCGCTGATCACCATGCCGATGGCAAGCGCCCAGACCGAGCGCGTGGCATAGGCCAGCGCAACCACGATCAACAGCGCAACCCCCTGCGCGCTTAGGTTGATGACCGTCACCCGGGCCATGCGCAGATGGCGGCTGGCCGTATCGAACCGTGTGGGCCGGAAGCCGATGACGATCAGCGACAGCGCGGCGACGGGCAGAAGTTCGGCCAGTTGCGGCGCCCCGTAGAACGCCGCCAGCGGCAGGGCCATGGCGCAGGCCGCCAGCCACAGCACGAAACCGCGCATCACCTGAATCGTCCAGGCCGTGTTCAGAAAGGCCGGGTCGTCGCCGCGTCGGCTCTGCTGGATCGCGGGCGAAACGCCGATATCCGAGAAGAGCTGCAAGCCGATCATCACCGCCGTGACCAGCGCCATGATCCCGAAGGCTTCGGGAAAGAGCAGCCGGGTCAGGACCAGATTGCTCAGCAGGCGTATCGCCTCGGACCCGAAATGGCCGCCGGTCGTCCAGGCAAGGCTGCTGCCGACGCGCGCGCGCAGGCCCCCGGGTCCTGCGACCGAGTGCGGTGATGGTCGCGGACTGCCGAGCGGGTTCACCAACGATCTTGCCCTGGCGGAGGGGCGGGCGGATCCGGTGTCATCGTCGCGACAAACTCCGCGCTGCCCGGCCCGGACAAGTGGCGCCAGGCAAAATCGGTGAAGAAGCGCGGCTCTTTCGTGGCGCCCTGATGGATGGACGGGTGACGGGCCAGCAGATTGGCAAGGGTGGTGGTCCCGGCCTTGGGTGCGCCGATGATGAAGAGATGTCTGAAATCCTGCATGCCTGTGGCCAAGCCCGCGCGGGTGGCTTGCCCGCCCCTTATTCTAGCGTGCCCTGTCGATTTCCGCCTGCACGATTGCCCGGATTGCCTTAGCGTTCAAGCGTTTTCGGAGCCTGGCTCGAGCATCGACCCTTGCGCCTGTCGGGTCACGCGCTGGTCTTCTGGCCCTTCGCGCCGTCGCTGTTCAGGATGCTGAGTTGCACGATGCGGTTGCCTTCGCGTGCGAGGATGGTGAAGCGACAGCCGTGGAAGGAGAACACCTGCCCCTCCTCGGGGATGCTCTGCGCCTCGTGAATCACCAGCCCGGCGACGGTCACCGCCTCGTCATCGGGCAGCGACCAGTCCATCGCGCGATTGAGGTCGCGAATGGTCATCGCGCCATCGACGACCACTTCGCCCCCGGGCCCTTCGGTCAGTTCGGGCAGGGTCTCGGTGTCGTATTCATCCTCGATCTCGCCCACGATCTCCTCGAGAATATCCTCGAGCGTGATCAGCCCCTGCAGCGCGCCGTATTCATCGACCACCAGCGCAAAATGCCGCCGCAGGCGCAGGAACTCCTTCATCTGCTCATCCAGCGGCGTGGTGTCGGGGACGAAATAGGGCGGGCGGGCCAGCGCCGTCAGGTCCAGCTGCGCGATCGCGCCGTAATCACCACCCGCTTCGCTGACCAGCCGGTGCATCTCGCGCACCAGATCGCGGGAATACAGCACACCGATAATGTTCTCGGGGTCCTCGCGATAGATCGGCATGCGCGAATGCGGCGAGTTGATACTTTTCGCGATGATCTCGGTCACCGGGTCGTCGGCGTTGACCGTGTCGATCTGGCTGCGGTGGCGCATGATCTCCTCGACCGTGCGCTCGGACAGGTCGAGCGCGCCCAGCAGCCGGTCGCGATGCTCTTTCTCGACCGAGCCGCTGGAATGGCCCAGCGCCAGCGTGCCCGCGATCTCGTCATGCACGGACATGATGTTGCTGTCGGGGTCGATCTGCACCCCAAACAGCGCCAGCACCCGGCGCACGACAAAGCGCACCACATTGACGACAGGCGAGAACACCGCCACCACCATGCCCAACAGTCGCGCGGCCCGCGTCGCGGCCGTCTCGGGGTTCGAGATGGCGTAGGTCTTGGGCAGCACCTCGGCAAAGACCAGCACCAGAAGCGTCATCACCAGCGTCGCCAGCGCCACGCCGCCATCACCGAACAGCCGCGTGAACAGCGCTGTCGCCAGCGAGGCGGCGAGGATGTTGACCAGATTGTTGCCCAGCAGGATGGCGCCGATCATCCGCTCGCTGTCATCGGTCAGCGCCAGCGCACGCGCGGCGCTGGGATCGCCCTTGTCGGCCTGCGCCTTCAGCTTGCCCCGGCTTGACGCCGTCAGCGCCGTCTCCGAGCCCGAGAACAGCCCCGAGATGACCAGAAGCGCGAAAATGGCTGCGACAGTGACCCAGAACGCCGTGTCGAGATGTGCGGCGAGATCGCCCATTGTCCCCTGAACCCTGACCGCGAAATGCGCGGCACTTGTCCTGATCCATACGCGCTGCACGTTGCCCCGTCCAGCGCGGGCTTGACCGTGGTCGGGGATTTGGCCATCAGGGCGCCATGTTCGCCCCCGAAACACTCGATCAGATCACCCGCCGTTTCGGGTATCTCGAGGCCCGCCTGATGGAAGGCGCGGCATCGTCCGAGATTGCGGAACTGACCCGCGACTACGCCGAGCTGAAGCCCGTCGTGGCGCAGATCGAGGCCTGGCGCGAGGCCATGGCCCAGCGCGAGGACGCGCGCGCCATGCTCGGCGATCCCGAGATGCGCGCGCTGGCCGAAGAGGAACTCGCGCGGCTCGAGGCGGAACTTCCGGCGCTCGAGCAGGCGCTGCGGCTGGCGCTACTGCCGAAGGACGCCGCCGATGCGCGGCCCGCGCTGATCGAGCTGCGCCCCGGCACGGGCGGCGAGGAGGCGAGCCTCTTTGCCGCCGATCTGATGCGCATGTATCAGCTTTATGCCGAGGGTCGCGGTTGGCAGGTGCAGGTCATCAGCCTGTCGCAGACCGAACTGGGCGGCCTGCGCGAGGCGGTGCTGCGCATCGCGGGCGAGGGGGTGTTCGCGCGGCTGAAATTCGAATCGGGTGTGCACCGCGTGCAGCGCGTGCCGGTAACCGAATCGGGCGGGCGCATTCACACCTCGGCGGCGACCGTTGCAGTGCTGCCCGAGGCAGGCGAGGTCGAGATCGACATTCCCGCGCAGGACATCCGCATCGACACGATGCGCGCCTCGGGGGCTGGGGGGCAGCATGTCAATACCACCGACTCGGCGGTGCGGATCACGCATCTGCCCACCGGGATCGTGGTGACAAGCTCCGAGAAGTCGCAGCACCAGAACCGGCGCCTGGCGCTGGATGTGCTGCGCGCGAAGCTCTACGACATGGAACGCCAGCGCGCCGCCGATGCCCGCGCCGAGGACCGCCGCGCGCAGGTCGGCTCGGGCGACCGGTCGGAACGCATCCGCACCTACAACTTTCCGCAAGGGCGGATGACCGATCACCGCATCAACCTGACGCTCTACCGGCTGGATTCGGTGATGCAGGGCGATCTGGACGAGGTGATCGACGCGCTGATTTCCGCCGATCAGGCCGAGCGCCTTGCCGCGCTGGACGCGTGAGCGCGGGGGCAGGGCAGATGACGGATGAGGGGGCCACCCGCCGCACGCTGCTGGCCGATGGTGCGGCGCGGCTGCGCGCGGCAGGGATCATGGATGCCCCGCGCGATGCGCGCGCGCTTCTGGCGCATGTCCTCGACCTTGCGCCCGACCGGCTGCTGATGGACCCCGACGCGCCTGTGCCCCCGGCGCAGGCCCTGGCCTATGATGCGGCGATTGCCGCGCGTGCGGCGCATCGGCCTGTGGCGCAGATCACGGGGCGGCGGCTGTTCTGGGGGCGGGTCTTTCGCATCACCGGCGATGTGCTCGACCCGCGCCCCGAGACCGAGACACTGATCGCCGAGGCGCTGGGCGTGCCTTTCACGCGGGTGCTGGACCTTGGCACCGGGTCGGGCGCGATCCTGCTGACGCTACTGGCCGAGCGGGGGGGCGCGACCGGTCTGGGCGTCGATCTCTCGCCCGCTGCGCTTGCCGTGGCGCGCGGCAATGCGCGCGCGCTGGGCGTCGGGGCGCGCGCCGGGTTCGCTGTGTCGGACTGGTTCGGCGCTGTCAGCGGGCGTTTCGACCTGATCGTTGCCAACCCGCCCTATATCGGCGCGGGCGAGATCGACTCTCTCTCGCCTGAATTGCGCAGCTGGGAGCCGCGCATGGCACTGGTCCCGGCAGAGTGTGACGGCAGCGGGCTGGGCGCCTATCGCCGCATCTGCGCGGGGCTTTCACATCATCTGGCGCCCGGCGGACGGGTGCTGTTCGAGGTCGGCGCAGCGCAGGGGGCGGCGGTGGCAGCGCTGTGCCGCGCCGCCGGGCTGGCGGATCTGCGGGTGCTGCCCGATCTGGACGGGCGCGATCGGGTGGTTTCGGCCCGCAAAGAGTGATGATTTTTGCGCGACAACCCGCGAAAATGCGGGATTTGCGCGACAGGGGGCTTGTCAGACGGGCCACGCCATGCCAAGTGAAGGTCAGGCAGTACGCGCCAAGCAGTGCGCCCCCTATCCCGAAAAGCAGCCTGTGATCCCGACAGCCGGCGGATCGCGACCATGGCTGCGACGTATGCCCGAACCGGCAGGACATTTGCATGAGATCACCCAACAAACGCTCGCGTTCCAAAGCGAACCGCCCGAAATCGCTTGGCAACATCGTCAACCGCGTCTTCGACAGTTCCGGGCCCGAGGGCAAGGTGCGCGGCACACCGCAGCAGATCATCGAGAAATACCAGGTCCTCGCGCGCGATGCCCAACTGGGCAACGACCGTGTGGCCGCCGAGAATTTCCAGCAGCACGCCGAGCATTACACGCGGCTTCTGGCCCAGGCGCAGCGCGAGCAGCAGGCCGAGCAGGAAGCCCGCCGCCAGCAGCATGAAGAGCGCAATCGCCAGCAGCAGGAAGAGCGCAACCAGCACCAGCAGCGCCGCAACGACAACCGGCGGCAGGATGACGGGGCCGCTGATGAGGCGCGCGCGGGTCACGACCCGTCTGGCGAGAACGCCTTTGCCGTGCGGGAGACCGATGCGGGGGCCGAGACATCGCTGGTGGAAACGCCCGAAAGCCGCAACGATACCCCGCAGGCCGAGGACGAACCGCGCGCCAAGCCCGCCAACCGGCGCAAGCCGCGCGCCGCGCGCGGCGGTGATAACGGCCAGCCCGAGGGCGGGGCCGAGGCTGCCCCGCGCCCCCGCCG
>PXES01000183.1 GCA_003564655.1 Paracoccaceae bacterium | reverse complement strand
GGGGCGGCAGCGCTATGCGATGTTCACCAATGACGCGGGCGGGATCCTGGACGATCTGATGGTGGCCAATGCGGGCGATCACCTGTTCCTGATCGTCAACGCCGCCTGCAAGGCCGCCGATGTGGCGCATCTGCGCGCGGGGCTGCCGGGGATCGAGGTCAATGAGCTGACCGACCGCGCGGCCCTGGCGCTGCAGGGGCCGGGCGCGGAGGACGCGCTGGCCACGCTGGTGCCCGGTGTCGCGGCGATGCGCTTCATGGATGCGGCCGCGTTCGCGTGGGAGGGGCGGGCGCTCTGGGTCTCGCGCTCGGGCTATACGGGCGAGGACGGCTTCGAGATCTGCCTGCCCGATGATGCGGCCGAGCCATTTGCCCGCGGGCTGCTTGCGCAGAAGGGGGTCGCGCCCGTGGGCCTTGGCGCGCGCGACTCGCTGCGGCTTGAGGCGGGGCTGTGCCTCTACGGCAACGACATCGACACGGGCACCACGCCAGTCGAAGCGGGGCTGAACTGGGCGATCCAGAAGGCGCGCCGCCCCGGCGGCGCGCGCGCGGGCGGCTTTCCGGGGGCCGAGGTGATCCTTCGGGAACTGGCAGAGGGACCGGTGCGCAAGCGCGTGGGCCTGTTGCCCGAGGGGCGCGCGCCGATGCGCGCGGGCACACCGCTTTTTGCCGCAGAAGACGACCCGACGCCCGCCGGAGCGATCACCTCGGGCGGGTTCGGGCCAAGCCTGGGGCGTCCGGTGGCGATGGGGTATCTGCCCACCGCTCTGGCCACGCCAGAAACCCTGATCTGGGCCGAGTTGCGCGGGAAACGCTTGCCTGTCCGTGTGGCCCCGCTACCCTTGCGCCCGCCAACCTATCGCAAATGAGGCACGACAATGCGATTTACCGAGGAACATGAATGGCTGCGGGTCGAGGGTGACCTTGTGGTCGTGGGGATCACCGAGCACGCCGCCCAGCAACTGGGCGATGTGGTGTTCGTCGAACTGCCCGAGACCGAGGCGATGGTCGCCCGCGGCGACGAGGTCTGCGTGATCGAGTCGGTCAAGGCGGCCTCGGACATCCTCGCCCCCGTGGATGGCGAGATCGTCGAGATCAATGACGCCCTGAGCGATACGCCGGGACTGGTGAACGAGGACCCGCTGGGCGATGCGTGGTTCTTCAAGATGAAGATCGACGACATGAGCGTGCTCGACGATTTCATGTCCGAGGATGACTACAAGGATTTCCTTGGCTGACCCGCGCGGCCTCTGCCGGGCCCGCCGCCCCCGCGGCTGCCCACCCACCCACCCGCAGCGCGGGGGCGGCGGCCCCGGCGCGCGGACCCGATGTCTCTGACCTGCCGGAAGGACGCGCCATGGCCTACACGCCCAGCAGCTACAACCCCTATGATTTCGCCAATCGCCGCCATATCGGCCCGACGCCGGACGAGATGGCCGCGATGCTGGACATCGTGGGGTGCGAGAGCCTCGATCAGCTGATCGACGAGACGATCCCCGCCGATCTGCGTCAGGGCCAGCCGCTGGGCTGGGCGCCGCTGTCGGAGGGCGAGCTTCTCGACCGGATGCGCGCGGTGGGGGCGAAGAACCGGGGGCTGACCTCGCTGATCGGGCAGGGTTATTACGGCACCATCACCCCGCCCGCCATCCAGCGCAACATCTTCGAGAACCCGGCCTGGTACACCGCCTACACCCCCTATCAGCCCGAGATCGCGCAAGGCCGTCTCGAGGCGCTCTTGAACTTCCAGACCATGGTCGCCGATCTGACCGGGCTGCCCATCGCCAACGCCTCGCTTCTGGACGAGGCGACGGCCTGTGCCGAGGCGATGGTGATGGCGCAGCGGGTGGCGAAGTCGAAGGCGCGCGGCTTCTTCGTGGATGCCAACTGCCATCCGCAGAATATCGCCGTCATGAAGACCCGCGCGGCGCCGCTGGGGATCGAGGTGATCGTGGGCGAGCCCGAGACGCTGGACCCCGCAAGCGTTTTCGGCGCAATCTTCCAGTACCCTGGCTCCTATGGCGACCTGCATGATTTCACCGACCCCATTGCCGCCCTGCATGCGGCCAAGGCCGTGGCGATCATGGCGACCGATCTGCTGGCGCTGACGCTGATCCGCGAACCCGGTGCGATGGATGCCGATATCGCCGTTGGCAGCGCGCAGCGATTTGGTGTGCCGATGGGCTATGGCGGCCCGCATGCGGCCTTCATCTCCTGCCGCGACGCTTACAAACGCGCGATGCCGGGCCGGATCGTGGGGGTGAGCGTCGATGCGCGCGGCAACACGGCCTACCGGCTGTCGCTGCAGACGCGCGAACAGCATATCCGGCGCGAGAAGGCCACCAGCAATGTCTGCACGGCGCAGGCGCTCTTGGCGGTGATGGCCTCGATGTATGCCGTGTTTCACGGCCCCAAGGGCCTGCGCGCGATTGCCGAGCGGGTGCATTTCCTGACCCAGCGGCTCTACCGCGCGCTGCGCGCGGCGGGTGCGCAGGTGATGGTGAAGGAATATTTCGACACCATCACGGTCGAGGTGGGCGTCGGACAGACCGGCATCCTGGCCGCCGCGCGCGCCGAGGGGCTGAACCTGCGCAAGATCGGCAATGCGCATGTGGGCATCTCGCTTGACGAGACCTGCGACGAGCGGGTGCTGCTACGCGTGCTGCGCGTCTTCGGGATCGAGGGTGCGCCGCCGCATCGCGGCGATATCGGCTTCTCGGCCCGCTTTCTGCGCGAGAGCGCGTATCTGACGCATCCGATCTTTCACATGAACCGCGCCGAAACCGAGATGATGCGCTACATGCGCCGCCTCTCGGACCGCGACCTGGCGCTTGACCGGGCGATGATCCCGCTGGGGTCGTGCACGATGAAGTTGAACGCGGCGGCCGAGATGATGCCGCTCTCCTGGCCGGAATTCGCCAATCTGCACCCGTTCTGCCCGCCCGATCAGGCCCAGGGCTATGCCGAGGCGATTGCCGATCTGCGCGCGAAGCTCTGCGAGATCACCGGCTATGACGCCATGTCGATGCAGCCCAATTCCGGCGCGCAGGGCGAATATGCCGGCCTCTTGACGATCCAGGCATATCACCGCGCGCGCGGCGAGGGGCATCGCGACATCTGCCTGATCCCGATGTCGGCGCATGGCACCAACCCGGCGAGCGCGCAGATGTGCGGGATGCAGGTGGTTGTCGTGACATCGGCGCCCAATGGCGATGTCGATCTGGATGATTTCCGGGACAAGGCGGCGCAAGCCGGCGACCGGCTCGCGGCCTGCATGATCACCTATCCCAGCACGCATGGCGTGTTCGAGGAGACCGTGCGCGAGGTCTGCGCCATCACGCACGCGCATGGCGGGCAGGTCTATATCGACGGGGCGAACCTGAACGCGATGGTCGGGCTGGTGAAGCCGGGCGAGATCGGTGGCGATGTGAGCCATCTGAACCTTCACAAGACCTTTGCGATCCCGCATGGTGGCGGTGGCCCCGGCATGGGGCCGATCGGGGTGAAGGCACATCTCGCCCCCTTCCTGCCTGGCCACCCCGAGACCGGCGGCGCCGAGGGGCCGGTCGCGGCAGCGCCCTATGGCTCGGCCTCGATCCTGCTGATCTCGTGGGCCTATTGCCTGATGATGGGCGGCGCGGGGCTGACCCAGGCGACGCGGGTGGCGATCCTGAACGCGAACTACATCGCAGCAAAGTTGCGCGGGGCCTATGAGATTCTCTTCATGGGCAACAAGGGTCGGGTCGCGCATGAATGCATCCTCGACACACGCCCCTTCGCGGCAGCGGGGGTCACCGTGGACGATATCGCCAAGCGGTTGATCGACAACGGCTTTCATGCGCCGACCATGAGCTGGCCCGTCTCCGGCACGCTGATGGTCGAGCCGACCGAGTCCGAGACCCTGGCCGAGATCGACCGCTTCGTGACCGCGCTGCTGGCCATCCGCGCCGAGATCCGCGCGGTCGAGGATGGCGCGATCCCGGCCGAGGCGAGCCCGCTGCGCCATGCGCCGCATACCGTCGAGGATCTGGTCGCTGACTGGGACCGCGCCTATTCACGCGAGGAGGGCTGCTTCCCGCCCGCGAGTTTCCGCGGCGACAAGTATTGGCCGCCAGTGGGCCGGGTGGACAATGTCTATGGCGACCGCAATCTGGTCTGTACCTGCCCGCCTGTGGAAAGCTACGCGCAGGCGGCGGAATAGGCGGCGCGCGGTCGGTCAGCGCGGTTCTGCTCGCGGGTGGTCGGTGCGCCCCTCGAAAGGGGGGCGTCCCTCGGGGGCATCGAGCCCCCTCGGGCCGCGTCGGGGCAGAGCCCTCCGCCACGCCGCCAGGTTGGACTGCAGTATGCAGTCGGACGCAGGGTGTCCGGGCGGCGCGCTGCGCCAGCCCCGCGTGAAGCTTTCCATCTGCGGGTGATGGATGCGCCTTGGCCGTCTGTGGTGCGCCGCTGCGCGACAAGGCGCGGGGCGCCGCGCACCGGCCCGGCAGGTGCCGGGCCTGCGTGCCTGTTTGGCGTGTTCCCGGGGGCGGTTCCCCGAAACGTATCACGGGCGCAGCACGAGTTCGTTCAGGCGGGTGCGCAGCGCGGCGCTGCTGTTCAGCGCGGCGCGGCTTTCGGTCAGCAAGCCGCCCTGGTCCGCTGCAGCGCGTGTCGGTTCCGGGGCCGGTGTCGGCGCGTCGAGTGACCGGGCGAGTTCAGCGGCGTTGTCGGGTGCAGGTGCTGCGTTTTCGGCAAGTTGTCGTTGGGCCGCACGTGCCCGGGCGAGCAGGTCGGGCGGTGCGCGCTGCGCGAAGGACGAGCCGTCGGCAGCGTCGGGCCCCGGTGACGTTTGCAGGGCCTGCGGGGTGTCGTCTGTGTGGTTCTGCAGCGATGCTGCGCGGGTCTGTGCGGCCTGTTCGGCGAAGCCCAGCTCCGCGAGGCGTCCGGCGAGCCGGTCGCGCAGCGCCGCATCGGGCAGGGGCCCGGACCATGGCGCGAGGGCGAAGACCTGCGTCACGAAGTCGGCGTCCTCTGCCGTGTCGGTGAGCGCGCGCATCAGGTCGGCGCGCGCCTGTTGATACTGGTCCGGCGCAAGATGCGCAGCGTGGCGCGCGAGAAGCTCCGCAGCCTCGGTAAAGTCGCCCTCGCGGGCTTTCGCGCGTAGTAGATGGGCCGTGATCGTCTGCCCCTTAGGCGTGCCACGCAAGACGAGAAGGCGGTCCAGCGCGAGGGCGCGCAGGGCGGGCGCGAGCGGGTCTTCTTGCGCGTCGCGCTGTGCAAGCAGAAAAAGCAGCGTCTCATCCGACCGGGCGGGGTCAAGGTCGGTTTCGTCGATACTGGCCCGACCGGGCGGCGCCGTCCCCAACTCCAGCGTCGCACGGGCGAGTTGCAGAGCCGGGTCGGGAGTGCTTGCCACGCGGTCGATGGCGGCGCGGATGCGTTGTGCGGCCTCGAAGGCCTCGACCCGCGTCAGCCGCTTGATGAGCGCGCTGCCCAGATGCATGCGCAGATGCGGCGGCAGGGCGTCGACCGCCTGAAGCAGGAGGTCCGCATCCGGGTCCGGCGCGGGCCGGGCAAGGAAGGCCCAGAGCGCGGCCATCGGCGTGCAGCGCGCATGGCCGAGCAGGGCATCGGGGTCCGGGGCGGGGTCGAGATCCACGAGATGGGCAATCTGGGTCAGCAGATGGTGCGTGCTCGACTCCGGGTCGTCCAGTTGCAGGACCAGCCGCGTCTCGGCCCCGAAGCCCAAGTGAATGTAGTGTTGCGCCAGCGCTGCGATGGCGGCGGGATCGGGGCGGTCGAATTCGCCGTAGAGCTGCGCCAGTGACGCAACCGGCGGGTGGTTCAGCTGCGCGCCTGCCGCGTCTGGCAGGGCCAGCAGCGCGGCAAGCGCGCAGTCCGGCCGGTCCGCGGCGCGGGGCGTTGCGTCGCGGGCGATGGCGAGATGCGGGGGTGCGGTCGCCGGAGGGGCGGGTGGCTCGGGCAGGGTGGCGGTGTCATCGGCCTCCAGCAAGCCTCGGGCTACCGAGCCGGCCAGTGCGCGGCTGATCGCGGCGGTAATCTCGGCGCGCGGCGGATCATCGGGCGCGTCGGGGCGCGGCAGAGGCGCGACTGCGGCAAACCTGTCGAGGGTGAGCGATCGTGGCGCAGTGTCGGGCGGGGTTTCGGTGCGCAGCGCTTGCGCAAGATGCTGACCGGCGCGCGCGGCCTCCTGCCCGGATGTGCCGGACGGGCGGGTGGGCCAGGGACGCGGCCGCGGGCGCGGGCCGGGTGCGGCGCTGCGGGTCGCGCGCGCGCCGATGATGTCTATGACCAGATATTGCGGGATGTCCTCGGAGGCGCGAACCTCGCACGCGCAGGCAAGCTCGAGCTGCAGCGCGCTGCCCTTGGCCACTGCGTCGTGCAGCCGGGTGCGCGGGATGCGCGCGAAGGTCTGCGCGAGATCGAAGTCGACGGGCGGACCGGTAAGGTCGAGCCGGGCACGGCGCCCCTCTCGCGTCAGCCGCCAGGTGCTTTCCTCGGGCAGGTGGATGACAAGCCGCGTGAAATCGGCATGCTCGCCCCCGCGCACCCCGAGGGTGACGGTCTGCGCTGGCGCCGCAAGGGGCATGAGGCTGGCGAGAGCCACGAGCGCAAGCGCCTTCAGCCGGATCATGCCGCGCTCCGCCGCAACTCGCGCAGTGCACCCTCGAGATCGCTGAAATCGGGGCGGTGCTGATGCGGTGTGTTCTGGCGCCCCACCTCGATGCAGATATTCGCCGGGTGCTCGTGCAGATTGGCGATCAGAACCTCACGGATGAGCTGGAAGAAATGCTCATCCTCCTCGACAATGGCGCGCATCCGCCCGGCGATGGGGCCGACGAAGCAATAGGCCAGAAAGACGCCCAAAAAGGTTCCGGTCAGCGCGCCGCCGATCATCTGGCCGAGGATGTTGGGTGGCTCGTCGATGGCGCCCATGGTCTTGATGATGCCCAACACGGCGGCGACGATACCCAGCGCGGGCAGCGCGTCGGCGGTCACCTGCACGGCATGGCTGCTGTGCAGCGCATGGTGTTTCAGCGCCTCGAGCCGTTTTTCCAGCACCTCCTCGACCTGGTGGGGGTCGTCGTAATTCATGCTGGCGGCGCGCAGCGTGTCGCAGATCAGTTCGACCGCGTCATGGTCGTCGCGGATGCGCGGATAGCGGGCAAAGATTGTCGACTCGCCCGGCGCCTCGACATGTTCTTCCAGTGCGACCGGGTCCTGGCGGGCTATCCAGATAAGCTCGTAGAGCAGGCAAAGCAGGTCACGGTAATCCTGCGGGTGCCATTTCGGCCCCTTGAAGGCGCGGATGATGTCGCGGCCCGTGGCCTTGATGACGCTGGTCTGGTTGGCGATCACGAACGCCCCGATTGCGGCGCCGCCGATCATCACCATCTCGAAAGGCAGCGCCTTGAGGATGATGCCCATCGTTCCGCCCGCGCCCAGATAGCCGCCGAACACCATCACCAGCACGATCACGATACCCAGAATCACGAACACGCGGCTGACCCCCTGAAGTTGTGCCGCTGCGCGGCCCTGTTGCGGTCATACTTGCAGAGCGGTGTTAACAAACCCCTCATCCCCGGCCCCGCCGGTCACTCGCGCGGGGTGCGCGCGTGGCGGCCGGCGAGCACCGCGCTGATCGCGTAGGCGTGCAGCGGGTCGAGCCCGGCCATCACCTCGCCCGCGAAGTCCGGGCGCAGTCGGGCGATGAAGCCCGCGGCGAATTCGGTATCCATCTGCGCGAAAAGCTCGGCGGCCTGTGCGGATTTCATGTTCTCGAAAACGGCTGTCAGGCGCTCCAGGTCATCCTCGGCAGCCGATTCGGTGATCTGTAGAGTGGCGGCGAGGCGCGCCTCGGCCGCCTCCAGCGCTGCGATCTGGGCGGCAATATCGGCTTCGGCATCTCGCAGGGCGGCCTGTCGCGCCTCCAGCGCGGCTTCGGCCTCGGACAGACGTTCCTCGCGCGCGCGCAGGGCGGCGAACAGGTCTCCCGGGTCAGGCGGGGTGTCGTCCACGACCTCGGCCCCGTTTGCGGAGGCGCCTTCGCCCGCGAGCACCTGCGCCACGCCAAGCCCCATGCGCGACATCCCCGCCCCCAGCAGAACGACGGCAAGGAGCAGCAGGATCGACGCCATGACGGGGCGGTCGGGCGCGCGCGCCTTCATCGTCCTGCCCCGACCTGGTCGCGCTGGCGCATCACCCGCATCCGTGCGCCCCCGCGCTCATAGGGGGTGAAGCCGCCGGCCTCTTCGCCCCGCGCGCGGGCGTCTGCGGGGGGCTCTGCGCGGGGCTCTGCGCGGGGTTCGGGCCGGGCTTGTCCCGCGGCCATCAGCAGCTCGAGCTTGCGCGCCGCGGCCTCGGCCTGAGCGATCTGGCCCTGCAGCGCCTGGCCGGCCTGCCCGCTGGACTGCTCGGCACTGCGCAGCACGCGCGTCAGTTCGTCCACCTGCGCCGAGAGCACGGCGATCGCCTTGCCCACATCGCCATCCAGCCGCGTCAGCGCGCGCAACCGCCGCGACAGCACCAGGCAATAGGCGGCAGCGAGCAGCGCTCCCACCCCTACGATCATGTCGATTAACAGGCTCATGCATCCCTCGTCAGTTGAGAACGAATTCAGTGATCAGCAGGTCGTTTACGTGCCCGTCGCCCGCCAGCACCTGCAGGCGGCGCAGCAGTTGTGCACGGATGCGGATGATCGCGGCGGGTTCGGTCATGTCCGCCACCTCGACCGCGCGCAGATAGGTGTTGATCAGGTCCAGGAATCGCGGGTTCAGCCGCTCCATCTGCGCGACCGAGTCCTTTGCCACCTCGATCTGTGCCGAGAAGCGCAGAAAGCGCGCCCCGCTGTCGGGGGCGAGGCTGATGGTGATGTTCTCGACCGGGATGTGGGCGAAATCCGTCGCGACAGGGGACGGGCGCGGGGAGGTGTCGGCCGGGGCGAGCAGCAGCCCGGTCTGGACCCCGTAGAAGGCCCCGCCCCCCAGGATCAGCCCGCCCGCCAGTCCGATCAGCAGTGGCAGAAGGCGCCGCTTGGCGGGCGCCGGTGCCGCGTCATCCGTGGTCGATTCCGCCATCTGCGGCAGCCCCCTGACATGATTTCCGATGCCACGTCGTTTTCGCACAAGGTCACTAACCGATTGTTAAGCCAACTGTTCGAAGTTCGGCACAGGGCAGAAGTCCGCAACAAGGAGATTCGACGTGCAGCAGCTACAGTCCGTCTGGGCGGCTCTGGACACACGGCGCCGGATACTGGCCGGTGTGGCGACCATCGGGGCTTTCGCGCTTGTGGTGCTGGTCGCGAAGCTCGCCACGTCTCCGAACATGGCGCTTCTCTATGCCGGGCTCGAGGATGGCGCCGCGGGCGAGGTCATTCAATCGCTCGAGGCACGTGGCGTCAGCTACGACGTGCGCGGCGACGCGATTTTCGTACCGCAGAACCAACGCGACGAGATGCGGCTGATGCTGGCGTCAAGCGGGCTGCCGGCCAATTCCCATGCCGGCTACGAACTGCTTGATTCGCTGTCGGGCTTCGGCACCACCTCGCAGATGTTCGACGCCGCGTACTGGCGCGCGAAAGAGGGGGAGTTGGCGCGCACCATCGTTGCCAGCCCGCATATCCGGTCGGCGCGGGTCCATATCTCGCAGGGGGGCAATGCGCCGTTCCGCCGTGAGGTGCTGCCCACGGCCTCGGTCACTGTCGCGACGGCCGGCGGTGCGCTGACACCCGCACAGGCACGCTCGCTGCGCTTTCTCGTCGCCTCGGCCGTAGCGGGAATGACGCCCGAGCAGGTCTCGGTCATCGACGGGGCGGGCGGGATGGTCTACGGCCCCGAGAGCGAGCCCGCGCAGGCCGGGGCGGGGGCGGACCGCGCCAAGGAATTGCGGCGCAATGTCGAGCGTCTGCTCGAGGCGCATGTCGGCCACGGCCGCGCCGTGGTCGAGTTGAGCATCGAGACGATCACTGACCGCGAAGTGATTCACGAGCGCCAGATCGACCCGGACTCGCGCGTGGCCATCAGCACCGAGGTCGAGGAGGACAGCTCCGACAGCACCGATTCGCGCAGCCAGGGCGTGACGGTCGCCAGCAACCTGCCCGATGGCGATGCTGCTGCCGATGACGGCAGCGCCACCACGCGAGAGACGCGTAATCGCCAGCGTTCGAATTTCGAAGTGTCCGAGACCCGCCGCGAATTCGAACGCCAGCCCGGCGCGATCCGGCGCATGACCGTCGCCGTGCTGATCGACGGGCTGCAAGAGGCAGACGAATCGGGTGACCTCGCCTGGCGGCCACGCAGCGCCGAGGAACTCGACTCGCTGCGCGAACTCGTCGCCTCGGCGGTAGGGTTTGATGAGGCGCGCGGCGATGTGATCACCATCCGCTCGCTGCCTTTCGAGCCCGTCGCCGCGTTGGGGACCGAGGCGTCGGCGGGTCTCTTCACTCCGGGCAATCTGGACGTGATGACGCTGATCCGCTGGGCCTTCGCGCTGCTCGCGCTGGTGATCCTCGCGCTGTTTGTGCTGCGCCC
>PXES01000223.1 GCA_003564655.1 Paracoccaceae bacterium | reverse complement strand
GGACATCCTCGACGATCTGACCCGCGACGGGCAGCCCGGATACCCGCGCATCGGGCGGCTGAAGGGGCTGGCCGAGCTGCGCGGGATCGTCACAGCCCTGCGGCATCCGGAATTCGGGTTGCGCAGCTGAGGCCCTCGGTGCGTGAGACGGTTTGGCTGTTGAAGGCCGCGCGGCTCAGCAACTGGTCGCCAGCGCCACAGGCAGCAAGGTGAAGGCCGTCGCGGCCAACCCGATCCATGCGCCCACGCGCGGCAGCCAAACGGGCAGCCCGGCCTCGGCTTTCGCGCGGGGGAGGCGCAGCAGAAGCAGCGCTCCGGCGCCCAGCGCCACCAGCCACCCGGCCCAGAGCGCGCCCGCGTGCAGATCGAGAGCGCCCGCAAGCCCCATGGCGGGCCAGCCGCGCGCGCAGCCCACACCGTGCAGCGCATAGACCAGCACGAAGCCCGCCGCCCAGATGCCCGGCCCGACGAGAGACAGCGCCAGCCACCTCATGCGCTCATCCCCAGCCCGACCGCCAGTAGCGCGGCGACAAGCGCGGTGACGGCAGCATAGTCCTGCCACAATCGCCAGACAGGCAGCAGCCCGGCATGTCGGGCCGTGATCTCGGCCCGGCGGAACTGGTCCATGGCAAATCCCGCCATCCCGGCCCCGATCAACGCGTGCAGCGCCACATACCCCGCCAGCACCCCGCGCAGCGCATCGCGCGCGTGCTGTGTGGGGTCGTCCATATGCCCCAGCGCAAGAACCGCCAGCGCAGCTACTGCGACGCTGTTGGCCACCACGCCCAGGCCCGCCGCAGCGCTGCCATCGCCCCCGCGACGCTGCAGGGCATCGGAGCGGCGCTGCGCCAGCGCGCCGAGGACCGGCATCAGCGCCGCGATCGCGACCCATGGCAACGCCGCGCTGGTCACACGCGCCTCGGGCCCCGGCCATTCCGATGCGACCAGCGCCAGAAAGCCGATGCCGAAGACCAGCGAGGCAAAGAGCGTGCCGTTTGCCACCAGCAGGCAGACGCTGCCGGTCCAGCCCAGTGTACGCCGCCGCCAGCCCTGCAACGGCAGAGACAGGCCGGGCGCGACCTCGATGGGTGCGTCATCGACCGGGCGCACCATGCCGCGCCCCCAGCGCCAGATCAGCATCGCGACCAGCACCAGCGGCAGCAGGGTCAGCGCATAAAGCCCGGCCAGCATCAGCAGGACAAAGCCGCCGATGGCCGACGCCAGCCCCAACGGCAGGGCGGTGTTGCCCGGCAACAGCGCCACGTGATCGGGCCGTGCCGTGCCGAGGCTGGTGGTCAGCAACTCGCGCCGGTCGCGCGGGGCGCCGGGCAAAAGCCCCTCGCCGCGCGCGAGGATGGTGATCACCTCGCGCGCCGGCAGGTCGAGGTGCTGCGGCGCCGGGATCGACGCGAAGGTGTAGGGCGGCGCGGGCAGTGGCATCGCCCAGTCGAGTGTCGGGGCACGCCACGGGTCGCGGCGCTGCTTCTGCCCCATGAATGCCTGCAAGGCCATGTCCAGCACGAAAAGACCGAAGCCGATGGTCATGACGAAGCCGAAGATCGACGAGGTCAGGTTCAGCCACACCCATTCGGGGTTGTCGGGGTAGACATCGATTCGGCGCGGCATGCCCAGAAGCCCGGTCAGATGCATGATGAAGAAGGTGCCGTGGAACCCGATCAGGATCACCCAGAACGCGGCCTCTCCCAGCCCGCGCACGCGCTCGCGCCCGGTGATCTGCGGCATCCACCACACCGCTGCGGCCATCATCGGAAAGACGAAGCCGCCGATCAGCACATAGTGCAGATGCGCGGTGACAAACGCCGTGTCATGCGCCTGCCAGTTGAACGGCACCACCGCCAGCATCACCCCGGTCAGCCCGCCCATCACGAAGGTCAGGAAGAAGCCCAGGATGTGATACATCGGCAGCACCAGTTGCGGCCGTCCCTGCCACATCGTCCCGATCCAGGCGAAGACCTGCACCACGGTCGGCACCGCCACCAAGAGCGAGGCCGCCGAGAAGAAGGCCAGCGCCATGTGCGGGATGCCCACCGTGAACATGTGGTGCACCCACAGCCCGAAGGACAGGAACACCAGCGCCAGGACCGAGGCGACGATCGCCCCATAGCCCATGATCTGGGTGCGGCACAGCACCGGGATCAGCGTAGACAGCACGCCTGCGGCGGGCAGGAAGATGATATAGACCTCGGGGTGGCCGAACAGCCAGAACAGGTGCTGCCACAAGAGCGGATCGCCCCCGCGCGCCACCGCGAAGAAGGGCCAGTCGAAGGCACGTTCGATCTCCAGCAGCACCGAGGCCAGGATGAGCGGCGGAAAGCCCACCAGCATCATCACCGATGTGCCCAGCATGTACCAGGCAAAGAGCGGCATCTCGGTCAGTTTCATGCCAGGTGCGCGCTGGCGAAGGATGGTGACGGTGATCTCGACGGCAGCACACAGTGCCGAGATTTCCACAAAGGTCACGCCCAGCAGCCAGACATCGGCATTGATGCCCGGGCTGTAGGTGGCCCCGGACAGGGGCGTGTACATGAACCACCCATCGCGCGGGGCGACGCCGAACAGCAGCGCTGTCAGCATGATCAGCCCGCCGAACAGGTAGCACCAGTAGCCCAGCGCCGTCAGGCGCGGAAAGGCCATGTCGCGCGTGCCCAGAAGCTTGGGCAGCAGGTAGATGGCCAGCCCCTCAAGCATCGGGATGGCGAAGAGGAACATCATGATGCTACCATGCATCGTGAAGATCTGGTTGTAGAGTTCGGTATCGAGGAAGGCGCCGTCATGGGTGGCGAGTTGGGCGCGGATCAGCATCGCCAGCACGCCGCCGACAAGAAAGAACACCAGCGCCGTGCCCATGAAGCGCAGCCCAAGCGTGGTGTGATTGACCGCCGTCACATGTCCCCACCAGCCCGGATCATTGGCCCAGACGCGCGACAGCCTGCGGTGCAGCCCCAGCGCACGCCGAGGCGGGTTGGGGGCGATGGCCAGCGTGTCGTCGCGCGCGTCGGCGGGGGTGGCCACCTGCTGGCCGGGGGCGGTGCTGTCAGTCATCCTCGGCGTCTCCGTCATTGGCGGCGTCGCGCAGTGCCTCCTCCCAGTCGCCCGCCTCCACCACTTCGACCTCGAAGCGCATCACGGCATGGCCCACGCCACAGAACTCGGCGCATTGGCCCGCAAGGCGGCCCGGCGCATCGGCCTGCAGCCGCAACCGGTTCTCGCGTCCCGGGATCGCGTCCATCTTGCCGCCGAGTTGCGGCACCCAGAAGGAATGGATCACATCGGAGGAGGTAATGATCAGGTCGACAGGTTCCCCCGCAGGCAGGATCAGCCGGTCGCGGGTGGTCACAGGGCCGTCGGGGCTGGGGGCGGTGAACTCCCAGAACCATTGCACGGCATGGACCTTGATCTGCAGCGCGCCGTCGTCACGCGGCAGCACCCGCTCGCCAACCCACAGCCCGGCGGCTAGCATCGCGCCCAGCACTGGGAACGACAGCCCCAACCCCAGCCAGTGAGTCCAGACCCGTGCGCGCACCTGTCGCGGCGGGCCGAACGCCATCGCCAGCAGCACCAGCACCAGCAGCGTCAGCACGGCCGCACCGCCCAGCATGACCCACCACAGCCCAGCGATATCGCGCGCGGCCGGCCCAGCGGGCGTCAGCGTCGAGAGCGGGCTGTCACACCCGGCCAGCACCAGCGGCAGCATCAGAACAAGTGCGCCGCGCATCGCAAAGCGCTTGACCCAGGCGGCAGACGCCCGAAATGATGGATACAGGAGGCGTTGATGAGCACCCAAGACGACACCCCCGACCTGTCCGACCCGGTCGAGGAGAACCGCGCGCTGCTGGAGACCGAAAGCCGCGTCGCCATTGCCGGGCATCCGCTGCATGCCATGCTGGTCGCGTTCCCGGTGGCGCTGACCATGTGCGTGCTGGGCGCCGATCTGCTTTACTGGTGGACAGGCAATGCCTTTTGGCCCGAGGCCGCCGCCTGGGCCAGTTTCGGCGCGCTGCTGATGGGCGTCATCGCCGGGGTTACAGGCACGGTGGAGTTGCTGATCGTGCCGGGCATCCGCAACCGCTCGGCCAGCTGGACGCATTTCGTCCTCGCCGTGATGCTGCTGTCGATCCTCGGCGCCAACTGGCTGTTGCGCGTGGGCCAGCCCGAAGAGGCCGTGCTGCCGCTGGGGCTGGCTCTCTCTGTGCTCGCGGCGGCGATGACGGTTGTGACAGGGTGGCATGGCGGCAAACTCGTCTTCGACTATCAGATCGGCACCAGATCAGATGGCAATTCTCGACCGCGCGGGTGAAGCAACCAGTCGGGCAGCTGGTCTGTCAGCGGCGCAAGCTCGGGTTTGGCGAGCACAAGCCACAATGTCAGGCCCATGAAGCCAAGCGCGCCCACTAGCGCCGGGATAGGCGACGGGATGCGGTAGCGCCCGGCGCCCTCGCCGGTCAGGCTGATCAGATGGCCGAGCCAGGCATGGATCAGCACCATTCCGGCGACCGCGCCCAGCTTGGCCAGCATCCACGGATCGCGCAACCCCTCCAGCACGAACAACAGCGAGCCCGCGGTGATGGTGATCACTGCCGCGGGGGTAATCACCAGCGTGTAGGCGCGGTGGCTGAGCAAGCGGAACTCGGCGAAGCCCGCCTGCGTGTGAACTTTCGGTGTGCGCCCGTAGATCTGCATGACCACCGGCAGCGCGATCAGCCCTGCGCACCACAGCGCCAGCGTGGCGAGGTGCAGCGCCTTGATCAGCGCGATCACGCGCGGTTGCCTTCCGCTGCTTGCACCCATGCCGACCGCAGCATCCAGCCAGCGGCGAGTGCGGCGGGCACCATGCCCGGCACCCACATGATCAGACCGGCAAGCTGCTGATCGCTGAGCGGGCTCAGGCCGAAGGCTTTGGTAAACGCCAGATGCTCGGGGTAAAGGATGGCAGGCGCGAAGGTCAGGATGGCTCCGATCAGCCCCATCTGCCCGGCCAGAACGCCAAGTTGCAACCCGGCACCCAACCGCGCCCCCAGGTCACGCGGGCCGTGCAGAAGCGCGCTCCAGAATGCCCAGCCGGGCAGGATCAGCGCCGCCTGCATCGTCCAGTAAAGCCAAGCGTGATCCCAGGCGGCAGCGTAGATCGCCGGCACATGCCACGCCCACAGCGCCAGCGACAGCCCTACCAGCGCCCCGGCGCGCGGGACCCGGCGCAGCGGAAACGCCAAAGCCAGGGCCGGCGCGAGTGCGAAGATCAGCAACAAATGGTGCAGCCCCCGCGCGGCAAAGAGCGCCACGGTCAGCGCGCAAAGCGGTGAGAGAAAGGCCAGCACCGCAGCGCCAGAGGCGACCCCAAAGGCCCCCACGCGCCGCGCGTCGACAGGCTGGCGCAGCCGCCACGCCCCAAGCGCACCTGCAAACCCCATCAGGGTCAGCAGCACCGGGTCGGAATTCCAGGCGCCAAGCAATGTTTCGGGCAAAGGCGCAGGACCGCAATAGGGGTCCGCGCGCAAGGACGTGTCAGTCAGTGACATTGACAGGATGCTATTGCTGCCACCCTCCCTTGGCAAGGGTTGCGCCCGTGTTTCTGTAGATAGACCGACGCATGCCCCCTTGCACTGGCAAAGCCCGAAGGCGCGCACTAGGGTGGGAGCGATGAAAGACGATCACACCGCCTCACCGGCTCCGCTTGACCGTCCGCCGCTGGTCAGGCTGCATGCGACCCTGCTTATCGTGCTTGGGGCTGCGGCGCTGGCGCTTCCCTTCATCGTGCTCATGTCGGGCGAGCGCCCGCCCTCGATCAGCTTTGCGTGGGATTTCTCGGTCGGGCTTGGCTTCGGGGCGATGGCGCTGGCGGTTATGCAGTTCGCGCTGACCGGGCGCCTGCGCTGGCTCACGCATCCGTTCGGGGCCGATATCGTCTATCTGTTCCACCGTTATCTGAGTTGGGCCGCAGTGATCCTGATGCTGGCGCATTTCGCCATCTTCTATATCTGGCACCAGCCCGCGCTGGGCGTTCTCAACCCGCTGCAGGCCGACTGGGAACTGACCGCGGGGCGCGTCTCTCTCGGCTGCTTTCTCGCTCTGGTGATAACGTCGCAATTCCGCAAGCCGCTGCGCATTTCCTACGATCACTGGCGTGCCCTGCATCTGGTTCTGGCGGTCGTCGCGCTGACTGCCGCAGTGGGGCATATTCTTGGGGTGGGCCGATTTACCGACGACCCGGCGAAGCGCGCCCTCTGGTTGGGGGTAACGCTGGGCTGGGTGCTGCTGCTGGTCTGGACGCGGCTCTGCGTGCCGTGGCGGCAGTCGCGCAACCCGTGGCGCGTGGTCGCCAATCGGGATGAGGGCGGCGGCGTTCATACGCTGGAAATCGCCCCCGAAGGTCGACCGCTCAGCAACTGGAAGGCGGGTCAGTTCGCGTGGCTGGCCATCGACCGTTCGCCATTTTCGTTGAAGGAACACCCGTTCACAATCTCGACCGCACCCGACAAGGGACCGAACCTGGCATTCTCGATCAAGCCCGTGGGCGATGACACCGAAAGGCTGGTGCAGACCCGCCCCGGCGCGCGGGCCTATATCCACGGGCCTTTCGGCGCCTTCTCGGTGGACCGCGCGCCGCAGGCCGGGGGCTTCGTGATGATCGCGGGCGGGGTCGGGATCACGCCAATCCTGTCCAATCTGCACGCGCTGCAGGCCCGCGCCGACCCGCGCCCGGTGGTCGTGATCTATGCCAACCGGGGCGAGGACGACATAGCCTTTCGCGCGGAACTCGAAGCGATGCGCGACACAATCGAGATGACCCTGGTGCATGTGCTCGAGGACCCGCCCGAGGGCTGGCAGGGCGAAAGCGGGCTGATCGACCGCGCGCTGCTGGAGCGCCATCTGCCGCCCGAAAGCCGCGACTGGCCGCACATGCTGTGCGGGCCGGGCCCCATGGTGGACGCGGCCCAAGCGACGCTGCGCGACCTTGGTGTCTCGGCGCGGCATATCGACAGCGAGATTTTCGATCTTGTGTGAGGGAAGATGACGCGGCCTGCTCTGGCATTTCTGCTGACCATCGCAGCGACCACCCTGCTGATAGCGCTTGCCGCGTGGCTGGCGCTTTCATTGGCGTGACCTTATCGTGGACGAGCGGAAGCGATTGGCCGCCGAATGCTGCCATCCTGCCCATTCGCCTTTCTTGCGGTGGGCGCGTTGCGCTAACGCCCCGGCACGCAACCCGCATAAAAGATTGTTTGATTTCAATGCGGCATGCAATGTGGCAGCTTGCAGGCGCAAATCGGCTATCCCGAGTTTCGGCATGGTTCGGATTTGGCCAGTCAAACGAATTCGCTTACACAGGATGCCGCCGGAGCATCTGCCACTGCATAGGCACCGACCCGCGCGCCAGGACCACAACCCGCGCGCAGCCATGAATTGAGACAGGAGCGCAGCTCATGGATGACACCGCAACCACGGCAAGCGTCTTTCAGAACGCCGAGGCGACCGCCGCTCTCGAGGGCTGGACCAATGCAATCTTGCATAACGGTCAATCCTCTTTCGAGATCGCACGCCTCATCGCCCGCAGGCTGGGCGCTCATCGCAACAGGGATGTCTGCGAAGTCATGTTCTGGGCGCCAGAGCTGCTGGAAAATCGCGTCTCGGAGGGGGATATCTTCATCGAGGTTCTGGACGCCGAGGGCGAAGTGGCGCTGTCACGGTCGCGACAGAGCCTGATCTTCCGCCGCACGCTGGTTCCGGTGACGCGGATCGATGCGTGGTGCCTGACGGCGATCAACGGTATGCGACCGGGCACGCGCGAGCAGGTCGGCAGCTTCTACTCGCTGGTCTGGCGCGATGCCGAGAACACATGGCATCGGATCTTCGATCCGCTCTCGGCCTCGCTGCCCTTCGGCCCTTTCGCTCCGGCCGAATATTACGATGTGGTCGCGATGCAGGACGCGCGCGCGGACAAGGCCTATTTCGCCGCGTTGCCAGAGGGCGAGGTGCATAAATTCGGCCCGCCCACGAATATCCTGCAGATCCATGTTCCGACCGCCACCGCCAGCATGAGCCTTGCCGGGCTGACCCGCCATATCAACACGTTGGCCGAGCGGGTGCAGCACGGGGCGGAGCTGGAACCGGCGGATCGCATCTTCCTAGGCTATGACGCGGTGCAGCTTTTGCCGGTCGAGCCGACGACGGTTTACGAGGCGGGTCCCGATTTCTGGACCGAACTCGAGGACCAGGGCGACCGGCTGGCGGTCGATATTCGCCGCCCTGACACCACCAACTGGGGCTATGATGTGGTCATCACCGGCATGGCCGCGATCAACCCGTCACTGCTGGAATCCGACCGCCCTGATGAGTTGGTCGATCTGGCCGCAGCGCTCCACAATTTCCCCGGCGCGCCGAAGAAGCTCATCCTCGATGTGGTCTTCGGCCATAGTGACAATCAGGGGCTGCGCGGCTTGAGCCATCACTTTTTCGCTGGCCCCAACATGTACGGCCAGAACCTGAATTACCGCAATCCGGTGGTCCGCGCGATCCTGCTGGAAATGCAGCGGCGCAAGGTGAATTACGGCGCGGACGGGGGGCGCGTGGATGGGGCGCAGGATTTCAAATGGTGGGATGCCGATGCCCAGATGCTGCGCCATGACGATGAATACCTGCAGGAAATGGCCGATGTGGTGCAGGAGGTCGCGGGCCGAAAATACCGCCCCTGGTTCGTGTTCGAGGATGGCCGCCCCTGGCCGGATGAGGATTGGGAACTGAGTTCCGACTACCGCGCCGTGATCGAGAACCAGCGCGATGATGACGTGTTCCAATGGGGGCCGCTGACCTTCGCGCATAACACGCCGTTTCTGTATACCTTCTGGCTGTCCAAATTCTGGCGCATTCAGGAGATTTTGCGCGTCGGGTCCAACTGGATCTCGGGCTGCGCCAATCACGACACCTTGCGCCGGGGAACGCAGATCAACCCCAAGCTGAACATCAACACGCGGCTGGGCGATACGCGGATGGAAATCCTCGACAAGGCCTATGACCACCCGGCGGCGCAGATGCTGACCTATGTGGCCTTCCCGGGTGTGCCGATGGATTTCCTCAACGCGATGGCGCGGGCAAGCTGGGGGTTCATCCGCAATCAGGATGATCAATATGGCGTCAAGGTCGTGGCCGAAGAGGCGATTTCGCTCAACTGGCAGGTCGATGCCTATACCTACTCCGAATCGGGCAACTTCCGTCGCATGAAAGAGCTCGGGTTTGAGGATCGCGAGGCGCTGGAGCGGTTCTTCGTCATGCTGCCCGCGCTGGTCGAGGCCACCGATTACGACCTCGATGTGATGTCGACGCTTCTGAATGCCGTCGATCCGCCGCTGGACGGGCCTGCGCCCTATGATGCGCGCGCGCTGAAGCAGGTCGCGCGGGCCTGGATGGATGACATGCATGATTATTGCAATGTCGCAAATTATACCGACCGTCTGGGCGATGCGCATACCAGCTACATGCTGGGCCTGCGCGAATTCCGTGCCGCACGGCCGTGGCTACGTGACAATCATGGGCCGAATGACGTGTTCGACTATCACACGCCGACGGATGGCACGGTGGCCTTCCGCTGCCTGCGCCATGGCCCGGATGGCGAGCAGGTCTTCATGATCGCGCATCTCGAAGGCAAGCCATTGATGGAGATCGACCCTCTGGCGCTACCCATTACGGGGCTGGAAGGGGACGGCTGGCATGTCGCGCTGCGCACGCCCTCGATCGGGTCGGATTATCTGGGCGGGCCGCTCACGCTGCATGACAGCATGGCGGTGCTCTACACGCGTCAGCGCTGAGCACCGCGCCCGGCCTCGGCCATGAGGCGCGCCGTGTCCTTCACCCTCGGATCATCTGCGAGGCTTCCCACTGCCACGGGCAGGCGGCGGCGCCAGTTGGGATGCGTGGTGATCGTGCCCGGCAGATTGGCCTGCTCGACACAGTCCAGCACGTCTTCGGCCTGCACTGCCACCAGCCGCGCGGGTGTTGCAGCGAGCGTGCGGTGCATGGCGGCCGCGTCGGAGCCCCCGATCCCGACCTCGAGCGCCGCCCGATCCGTGCGGCGGCGGGCGCGGTGGGTCTTCGCATCCTCTGGGTGAAGGTTGCCGATCTGCTCCCACCAGTCGATCTCGCGCGCCGACTGCCAGCCGCGATAGGTTGGCAGGTCATGGGTGGAAAAGCTCGCCAGCGTGGCCTCTGGCCAGTCGCCGGGCGGGCGCAGATGCCCATTCTCGACCTCGAACATCATCACTCGGCAGCCCAGCACGCCACTCGCTTCCAACTCCGCGCGCAAGCCTGCGGGGATGACGCCCAGATCTTCGCCGACGATATAGGCCCCGGCGCGTGCTGCCTCCAGCCGCGCCACCGCCAGCAGCGCGTCGCGCGGCATGGTCACATAGGCGCCGGGCAGGCCGGGCGGCACCCAGAAAGCGCGCGCGAAGCCGAGGATATGGTCGATCCTGAGCAGCCCGCATTGGCGGAACTGCGCGCGCAGGATGGCGGCGAAGGGCTCGAGATTGCGCGCGAGCAGCGCTTGCGGGTCGAGCGG
>PXES01000174.1 GCA_003564655.1 Paracoccaceae bacterium | reverse complement strand
GCCGTGGTCGGCTCGTCAAAGATGATCAGGTCGGGCTGGCAGGACATCGCCATCGCCGTCATCGCCCGCTGCAACTGCCCGCCCGAGACCTGATGCGGGTAGCGAAAGCCGATTTCCTCGGGGTCGGGCAGGCGCATCTGCTTGTAGAGCGCGATGGCCTCGGCCTCGGTCTTGCGGCGGCTCGCGCCCTTGAGCACGGGCACCTCGGCATACTGGTCGATCAGCTTGTGCGAGGGGTTGAAGCTCGCGGCGGCCGATTGCGCGACATAGGCGATGCGCTGGCCGCGCAGGCGGCGGCGCTGGCGCTCGGAGGCCGCGCGCAGGTCGATGCCGTCGAACGTGATCTGCCCGTTCGCGATGCGGCAGCCATCGCGCGCGAACCCCATCGCGGCAAGGCCAAGCGTGGACTTGCCCGCCCCCGATTCGCCGATCAGCCCCAGCACCTCGCCGCGATTGAGCGTCAGGTTCACATTCTCGATGATGGGCAGCCAGTCATCGCCCGCCCGCCCCTCGATGCGCAGAAAGCGGATGTCCAGAAGCGCGCTCATATGCGCGCCTCCTTCAGCCCCGAGGCGCGGTAAAGCTGCCAGTCGACGACGAAATTCACCGCCACGGTCAGCAGCGCGATGGCCCCGGCGGGCAAGAGCGGCGTCATGTCGCCAAAGGTGATCAGCGTCGCGTTGTCGCGCACCATGCTGCCCCAATCGGCCAGCGGCGGCTGGATGCCCAGGCCCAGGAAGGACAGCGACGAGATCGTCAGGAACACGAAGCAGAAGCGCAGCCCGAACTCGGCGACCAGCGGGGCCAGCGCGTTGGGCAGGATCTCGCGGCGCACCAGATAGGCGGTGCCCTCGCCGCGCAGGCGGGCGGCCTCGATATAGTCCATCACCACGATCCCCTCGGCCACCGAGCGCGCGATGCGATAGACGCGGGTGGCGTCCACTGCGGCGATGACGAGGATCAGCGTCAGGACCGAGGTGCCGAAGATCGTCAGCAACAGCAGCGCGAAGATCAGCGAGGGGATGGCCATCAGCGCGTCGACAAAACGCGACAGCACCTGATCGAGCCAGCCGCCCCGCAGTGCGGCGAGGATGCCCAGCGCCGTGCCGACGAGGAACGCCAGCGCCGTGGTGGCGAAGGCGATCCCCACGGTGTTGCGCGCGCCATAGATCAGCCGCGAGAGCATGTCGCGCCCCAGCCGGTCGGTGCCCAGCCAGTGCGTTCCGTCCCAGGGCTGGAACTGCGAGCCGACCACCGCGCGTTCGGGGAAGGGGGCGAGCAGCGGCGCGAAGATGGCCACAAGGACATAGACCACGATCACCGTCAGCCCGAAAGCGGCGGTCAGCGGCATGTCGCGCGCGGTGCGAGCCATCTCATGCGGCAGCACCCGCGTCATCGCCGCGCGCGCGCCCCAGGCCAGCGGGATGCTGGCGGCGATGGCGAGAACGAGGAAGATCAGCAGGCCCATCACTTCCTCCGCATCAGGCGCGGGTTGGTCAGCGTCGAGAGCACATCCGCCGTCAGGTTCAAGAGCACATAGGCCGAGGCGAAGATCAGCGCGATGGCCTGCACCACGGCGATATCGCGCTTGGAGACGCTGTCGACCATCAACTGCCCCAGCCCGGGATAGACGAACACCACCTCGACCACCACGACGCCGGTGATCAGATAGGCGAGGTTGATGGCGATCACGTTGATGATCGGGGCCAGCGCATTGGGCAGCGCGTGGCGCAGCACGATCCGCAGGGGCGACAGCCCCTTGAGCCGCGCCATCTCGATATAGGGAGAGGCCATCAGGTTGATGATCGCCGCGCGGGTCATGCGCATCATGTGCGCCGTGACCACCAGCGTCAGCGTCAGTGCGGGCAGGAAGGTGACATAAAGCTTGTCACCGAAGCTCATGGCGGGCGAGAGGCGCACCATCGACGGAAAGGCGCCCGACTGCGCCAGCAGGAAGATCAGGATATAGGCGATGAAGAATTCCGGAAAGGAGATCGCCGAGAGCGCGCCCGCATTCGCCACCCGGTCGAAGATCGAGTTGCGCCAGAGGGCGGCGAGGATGCCAAGGCACAGCGACAGCGGCACGGCGATGGCAGCGGCATACAGCGCCAGAAAGATCGTGTTGCCCAGCCGCGCGGACAGCATGTCGGCAATCGGGCGGCGCGTCGCCAGCGAGGTGCCAAAATCGCCCTGCAGCACGCCCGTCAGCCAGTTCCAGTAGCGCACCGGCGCGGGGTCTTCGAGGCCAAGCTGCCGACGCAGCGCGGCCACCGTCTCGGGCGTGGCGGCCTGCCCCAGCAGGGTCGAGGCCAGATCACCCGGCAAGAGCTCGGTCGCGCCGAAGATCACCACCGAGACGACGAAAAGTGTCAGCCCCCCCAGCGCCAGCCGTTGGGCGATCATCACGAGGACCGCGTGCATCGTCCCCCCTGTTGGTCATTCTTGCGCCCGCAGCCGGGCGAGGAGGCCCCGCCCCCGCGCCGGGGGCAGGGCAGGCGCATCAGGTGAACCACCAGCGCTCGACGCAGCGGAACCCGTCGAGGTTCCAGTTGGCCGAGACACGCTCGGGCGTGGCGACATTGGTGGCGGTCGCCATGACGTAGTTGTTGTACATCGGGATCACCACCGAGCCTTCGAACGAGACGAGGCGCTGCATCTCCTGATACATCTCGCGGCGCAGATCCTCGTTCACCTCGGACCGGGCCTGAACCAGCAGCTCGTTGAAGCGCTCATGCTCCCAGAAGCTGTCGTTCCACGACGCGCCTGCGGCATAGCCGGTGGTGAACATGTGATCCTCGACCGCGCGGCCGCCCCAGTAGCTGGCGACAAAGGGTTTCTGCATCCAGACATTGTCCCAGTAGCCGTCATTGGGCTCGCGGATCAGGTTCAGCGTGATGCCCGCCTGCGCCGCCGTCTCGGAGAACAGCGACCCGGCATCGACCGCGCCCGAGAAGGCGGCATCGGCAACATGCAGATCGACGGTCAGGCTGTCCATGCCCGCCTCGCGCAAATGGAAGCGCGCGCGGTCGGGGTCGAAGGTCTTTTCTTCCATATCGGCATAGAAATAGCGGTTCGCGGGGCCGATGGGGTTGTCGTTCGACACGGCACCGTGCCCGCCGAGGATGGTATCGACCATCTGCTGGCGGTCGATCGCGTATTTCAGAGCCAGCCGCACATTGTTGTCGCTGAAGGGGCTCGCGCGGCTGTCCATCGGAAAGCAGTAATGCGCATTGCCGGGGATCGACAGGATATTGGCCACGCCGCGCGCTTCCAGCATGTCGATGGTCGCCGGGTCGATCTGGTCGATCAAATCCACCTGCCCGGTCATCAGCGCGTTCAGCCGCGCCGCCGAATCGAGGATCGCGAGGATCTCGACCCGGTCGAAATGGCCGCGATGCGATTTCCAGTAATCGGGGAAGCGGTTGAGTGTCGCCTCGACCCCGGGCTCGAAGTTTTCGACCACATACGGGCCGCAGCCATCCGACGAGCTCGGGTCGATGCGCCCGTCCGTGCCGGGCATGATGGCGAGGTGATAATCCGACATCAGATAGGCGAAATCGCCATTGGGCGCGTCGAGCGTGATGACCACGGAGTTTCCGTCGGCGCGGATCTCGGTCACCGGGTCGAAGAACTGCTTGATCGCCGAGGTCGCATCGTCGCCCCGGTGATGGTTGAGCGAGGCGATGACATCCTCGACCGTGACATCCTTGCCCGAGTGGAAGGTGACGCCCTGGCGGATGTGGAACACCCATGTCTGGCCGTCATCGGACTCCCAGCTTTCGGCGATCTCGCCGATCAGCTGGCCATCCGAATCGACCTCGATCAGCTGGTTGTGGCGCGCGGCGGCGAAAACCTGTGCATAGAGGTTGTCGATCAGCCCGGGGTCGTAGCTGTCGGTCGAGTTGCCGTGGCCAAGCCCGATGCGGAACGTGCCGCCCTGCTGCGGCTCGGCGCGGGCGGCGCGATAGCTGGCGGGCAGGATCAGCCCGGCGGCCGTGGCGGCCGTGGCGCCTTGCAGCAGACGGCGGCGGGTCAGGCCGGATTGCGGTTTTGTATATCTCATTGTGCGGTCTCCCTGGAGCGGCGCGTTTGTAGAGCAGGGCCACAGCTGGCCCCGTCTGACCGTTTCTTCTAGGCGCGCGATGTAACGAAATGACGATACGCGCGTCGTGCAGGGGTGACTAGAGCGAAAACACCGGCGCAGGTCAAGCGCGGTTATTGATTGACCAGTCAATCAAGGTTGCGATAGGGAGATGCACAGGCAAATACGGGGTGCAGGGATGCCACGGGTCGGAATGGAACCCATCCGCCGCGACGCGTTGATCACGGCGACCATCAGCGAGATCGGGCAGGCGGGCTCGCTCGACGTGACCGTGGGGCAGATCGCCCGGCGCGCGGGCATGTCGCCTGCGCTGGCGCATCATTATTTCGGGTCCAAGGACGCGATCTTTCTGGCGGCGATGCGCCATGTGCTGACCGTCTTCGGCGCCGAGGTGCGCGGCGCGCTTGCTGCGACCGATTGTCCCGAGGCGCGGCTGCACGCGCTGGTGCGGGTCTCGTTCGGCGGCGAGAATTTCCGCCGCGAGGGGGTGGCGGCCTGGCTGAATTTCTACGTCATGGCCCAGCGCGACCCGCAGGCGGCGCGGCTGTTGCGGCTTTATCAGGGGCGGATGCGCTCCAACCTGCGCCATGCGCTGCGGGCGCGGGGGGGCGCGCGGGCGGTGCCGCTGGCCGAAGCGCTGGCCGCGATGATCGACGGTGTCTATCTGCGCGAGGCCCTGGGCGCGGGCCAGCCCGAGGGCGCGCGGGCGAGCGCACAGATCATGGGCTGGCTTGACGCCGCGCTGCCAATGGGGCGGGCATGATGCGCGCCCAACCGCAAGCCAGCCATTTCGTCGCCGGGGCATGGGCCGAGGACCGTGCGGGCGCGGCCTTCGAGAGCGTCCATTCCGCCACCGGAGAGGTGATCGCCCGGCTGCATGAGGCGACGCCCGCGATCCTCGACCGTGCGCTCGATGCGGCGCGCGCGGCGCAGCCCGCCTGGGCCGCGCTGGCCCCCGTCGAGCGCGGGCGCATCCTGCGCCGCGCCGCCGATCTGATGCGCGCGCGCAACCGCGAGTTGTCGGTGCTCGAGACGCTCGACACTGGCAAACCCCTCCAGGAGACGCTGGTCGCCGATGCGGCCTCGGGGGCGGATGCGCTGGAGTATTTCGCGGGCTATGCGCCCACGGTCACCGGCCAGACCATCCCGCTGGGCGGCGACATGGCCTATACGCTGCGCGAGCCGCTGGGCGTCTGCGCGGGGATCGGGGCGTGGAACTACCCCATTCAGATCGCCGCCTGGAAGGCCGCGCCGGCGCTGGCTTTCGGCAATGCGGTGGTCTTCAAGCCGTCCGAGGTGACCCCGCTAAGTGCGCTGGCGCTGGCCGAGATCCTGGCCGAGGCAGGCCTGCCTGCAGGGCTGTTCAATGTCGTGCAGGGTGGCGGGGCGGTGGGCTCTGCGCTGGTGGGCGATGCGCGTGTGAACAAGGTCTCGCTGACCGGCTCGGTGCCGACGGGCCGCAAGGTCTATGCGCAGGCGGCCGAGGGGATCAAGGCCGCGACGATGGAGCTGGGGGGCAAGTCGCCCCTGATCATCTTCGACGATGCCGATCTGGAAAACGCCGTCGGTGCGGCGATGCTGGGAAATTTCTACTCGAGCGGGCAGATCTGCTCGAACGGCACGCGGGTCTTCGTGCAGCGCGGGCTGCGCGACGCGTTCCTGGGACGACTGGCGGAACGGGCGGCGACGATCACCTTGGGCGCCCCGCTGGATGAGGCGACCCAGATGGGCCCGCTGGTGAGCGCGGCCCAGGCGGAGCGCGTGCTGGGCTACATCACGCAGGGCCGCGCCGAGGGCGCGCGACTGGTCTGCGGCGGCGCGCGGGTGGGCGAGACAGGGGCGTTCGTCGCGCCCACGGTCTTTGCCGATGTCACCGACGAGATGGTGATTGCGCGCGAGGAGATATTCGGCCCGGTCATGGCGGTGCTGGATTTCGACACCGAGGAGGAGGTGATCGCGCGCGCCAATGCCACCGAATACGGGTTGTCGGCCGGCGTGTTCACGCGAGACCTCGCCCGCGCGCACCGCGTGGTGGCGCGCCTCGAGGCGGGGACATGCTGGATCAACGCCTACAATCTGACCCCGGTGGAGATGCCGTTCGGCGGGGTCAAGGCGAGCGGGGTCGGGCGCGAGAACGGGCATGCGGCGCTGGAGCATTACACGCGTATCAAGTCGGTCTATCTGGGGCTGGGCGATGTCGATGCCCCGTATTGAGCAGCGCTCAGTGGCAAGGGAGTCTGATCCAGTTGCCGCGCCCAAGGGGCGCGATTCCCTTTCTTGTGCGTGCCTGTCGGCACGCGGCGCCCGGCCATGAGTGCGGCCGACTACATCATCGTCGGCGCGGGCTCGGGCGGCTGCGCAGTGGCCTATCGCCTTGCCGAGGCGGGGCATTCGGTAATCGTGGTCGAGGCCGGGGGGACGGATGTCGGCCCCTTCATCCAGATGCCCGGCGCGCTGTCCTACCCGATGAACATGCGCTGCTATGACTGGGGGTTCGCGACCGAGCCGGAGCCACATTTGGGCGGACGGGTGCTGGCCTGTCCCCGCGGGCGGGTGATCGGCGGGTCCTCGAGCATCAACGGGATGGTCTATGTGCGCGGACACGCCCGCGACTACGACCATTGGGCCGATCAGGGCGCCGAGGGCTGGCGCTTTGCCGATGTGCTGCCCTATTTCCGGCGCATGGAGAGCTGGCACGGCCCCGCCCCGTCAGAGTGGCGCGGCACGGACGGCCCGCTGCATGTGACGCGCGGGGCGCAGGAGAACCCGCTTTTCCGCGCCTTTGTCGCCGCCGGGCGGCAGGCGGGCTACCCGGTGACCGAGGATTACAACGGCGCCGCGCAGGAAGGCTTCGGCGTGATGGAGGCGACCATCCGCGACGGCCAGCGCTGGTCGGCGGCGCGCGCCTATCTGCGCCCCGCGCAGGCGACGGGCCGTGTCCGGCTGATCCGGGGCGAGGCGGCGCGGGTGTGCTTCGACGCCGCGCACCGCGCGACAGGGGTGGAGCTGATCGGGGGAAAGCGGCTTGAGGCGCGGGCAGAGGTGATCCTCGCGGCGTCCAGCATCAACACGCCGAAGCTGCTGATGCTCTCGGGTATCGGGCCCGCCGACCATCTGGCCGACCATGGCATCGTGCCACGTGCCGACCGCCCCGGCGTGGGGGGCAATCTGCAGGACCATCTGGAGCTTTACCTGCAATACGCCGCGCGCCGTCCGGTGACGCTCTACAAATACTGGAACCTGCCCGGCAAGGCCTGGGTGGGCTTGCAATGGCTGCTCGCGCGGCGCGGCCCCGGTGCGTCGAACCAGTTCGAGGCCTGCGCCTTCATCCGCTCGCGCGCGGGGATCGACTATCCCGATATCCAGTATCACTTCCTGCCCATCGCCGTGCGCTATGACGGTCACGCGGTGGCCGAGGGGCACGGCTTTCAGGTCCATGTCGGGCCGATGCGCTCGAAAAGCCGGGGCAGTGTGCGGCTGCGCTCGCCGCGCCCCGAGGAGGCGCCGCGCATCCGCTTCAACTACATGAGCCACCCCGATGACTGGGAGGAGTTCCGCACCTGCATCCGCCTGACGCGCGAGATCATGGCGCAAGAGGCCTTTGCGCCCTTTCTCGACCACGAGATCCAGCCCGGTGCGGCGTGCCAGTCCGATGCCGCGCTGGACGCCTTCATCCGCGAGCATGTCGAGAGCGCCTATCCCCCCTGCGGCACGGCGCGGATGGGGCGGAGGGATGACCCGCAGGCGGTGGTCGACGCGCAGGGTCGCGTGATCGGGGTGGAGGGCCTGCGCGTGGCCGACAGCTCGATCTTTCCGCGCATCACCAATGGCAACCTGAACGCGCCCTCGATCATGGCGGGCGAGAAGATCGCCGACCACATCCTGGGCCGAAGGCTGCCCGCGGCGAACCTGACGCCGGTGCTGCACCCGGACTGGGCGCGCGCGCAGCGGTAGGGCCGGTCCGGGGGTGCGGGTCGGGTCAGGATAAAGGCCGATCTCGCCCGTATTTCGGGCAACGGGTTTTCGGCCCACCCGACTGGGCCGAAAGCGCCCTCGGGGCGCGTGCAGGGGCGGGTGGGTGGGCACGGCCCGCGGACGCTGTCGAACGGCCCGGATGCCCGCGCAGCACGGGCGGGATCAGCCGGGAACGGCCTGATGCCTGAAGGCCCCTTCCTCGCATCGCCAGCGGGCGGGCGGACCGGCAGGGGTCGCGCCCTTCCGGGCCAGGCGCGCACGGCCCGTCATGCGCCGCCGTGCTCCGGGTCAGGGCTGGCCGAGCAGGACCAGCACCGCCACCATCGCCACATAAGTCAACTGATGCGCCGCCTGATCCAGCCCCATCGACCGCCAGTAGGCGCTGTCGGACCCATCGACCCCGGCGCTGGCAACAAAGCGGGACTTGAGCCAGTCGATGTGGTAATGCACCAGCACTTCGCCCAACGCCAGAAGCAGGACCAGCACCGGCGCCCAGGGGGTGACCATCAGCAGCACCGGCAGGCTGAGCACGCCATGCAGCCCCGCATGTGCAAGCCCCCCGGGATGGCCATAGCGCCCCTTGGTCTGGACCATCCACGCTGTCTGCCAGTGGAAATCGGCCAGGTAATGCTTGATCTGGAACAGCGCCAGCGCAAGCAGGATGGTTCCAGTGGTCATGTCTCGTTCTCCGTCAGGGCCGAAAGGCGCCGATTGGCGCGCATCAGCTTGCGTCCGGTATCACGGCTCATACCGTTTTCCGCAAGGATACGGGAATTCGGAGTCGCGCGCAGCCATGCTCTGCAACGCCGCACCCGAAATCACGACCAGCCGCGCCAGGGCCATGGGCATGACGCGCGCCGGGGCCGGCCCGCCCGCGAGCACATTTCTTTCGCCGAACAGGCCCGCACCGGCCTTGCCGATCACCTGCCCGACAGACGCGCCCCGCACCTGGCCCCGGGCAAGATCGTCGAGGTTCGTCACCGGTTCGCCCTCGCGCAGAAGCGGCGCGCCCGGTTCGGCATCGACCCAGTCGCCGCGATCGAGAAAGCGCAGGGCGAGGGGGCGCGGCATGTCCCATTCCTCATCGGTGAAGCGCGCGCGCCGGTTCATCCATATCAGCCAAGCGATACCCGGCAGGCTGATGACGATCCATGACGACTGGATGATCGCAGAGGGCAGGTTGAAGGCCACGCTCAGGCCGAGCAGCAAGAGGCTGGCCGCGCAGAGGTTGAAAATGGCGTAGCTTTCGCTGCGGCCGCGCAGGACGGCCGACTGCAACGGAGCGCAGGAGCCGGGATACACCACAACGCCCGCCCGCCCGGCCGGGTTCATCACTTGATCGGCCGAGAAATCCCCCATGCCTCCCCCTGCGCCGTTAGGGTCGGGGTAGCAGCGGGGACGCGGCATGGCAAAAGGATTCTGGTCCGGCCCGCTCGCAATGGCGGTCGGTTCCGCGCGCGCCACGCAAGGCTGACCGCACCCCGGCGGCACGTCTCATGCGCCCGGCGATGACGGTCGAACGCTGTCATTGCCGTGGCGCCCGCAGATCACGCCGGGCGGCAGAGGACGCAGTGGCAACTGCCGTGACAATGGCGCGGGCGCGTGATACCGCGATGCCGGATCGCGGCGTGTCGCAGCGCGGCGCGGAGCCTTTGGTCAAGCGGTTGGTTGTGGCATGGCGGCTTCGAGCATCGACGGGTCTGACCCTGCCGCCGCCGTCGGCATATCCCCTGTCATCCTGCATCTGGGCGCGCACAAGACCGCCTCCACGCGGCTGCAACGCTCGCTTCTGGCAGCGCGCGCCGATCTGGCCGAACAGGGCTGCGCCTATATCGGCCCGGATCTGACACGGCGGCACTATCTGGTGCGCTCGCTGGGCCGTCCGGCGCGGGCGCTGTGGCGCAAGCATGCGGCCCTGCGCGACGATCTGGCCGGGCTGCGGCGTGCGGGGCAGCGCATCGTCATCTCGGACGAGAATTTCCTCGGCACTACACGCCCGCCGGAGCTGTGCGCGGGCGGGCAGCTTTACCCGAATGCCGCGCGCAATCTCGCCGCGCTGCTGGCCTCGCTCGATCTGCGCGGGGTGCGGATTGCGCTGGCGCTGCGCGACCCGCTGGGGCTGCTGGCCTCGGCCTGGGGGCATCAGTTCCTTGCGCACAAGCCCGTCGCCTACGCGGAATTCGCTGCCGGGGTCGCGCCGCTGGGGCTGCGCTGGCCGGAACTGGTGGCGCGGCTGCGCGATGTGCCGGGCGTGGCCGGGGTGGTGCTGTGGCGGTATGAAGACGCGCTCGCGCTCGATGCCCGGCTGGCACAAGCGCTGTGCGGGTTCGAGGTGCCGATGCTCGAGGGCGCGCATCTTGCCGGGCCATCGGCGCGCGCCATCGCCTTCATTCAGCGCAAGTTGGCGCAAGAGCCCGCCTTTCCGGTGCGCAAGGCGCTGCGTCAGGCACTGAACCGCTTCCCGAAATCGGCGGACTGGCCCGGCCCCGACCCGTTCGGCGCGCAGGACCGCGAACAAAGTGCGCGGCAGTATCGCAACGACTGGGCGGCGCTGCAGACGATGCCGGGGGTTGTCTGTCTGACGCCATGAGAGCGCCTTGGGCGGATCACT
>PXES01000070.1 GCA_003564655.1 Paracoccaceae bacterium | reverse complement strand
TGTTGCTCGCCTCGGTGCTTTACTCGCATTTCCGCTCGGAACACATGCTGGTGCATCACCGCTACGTGGGCACCCCGCGCGACCCTGTGACGGCGCGCTACAATGAGGGGTTCATCGGCTACTTCTTCCGCGTGCTGCGCGACTGCCCGCCCTCGGCCTTCCGCGCGGAAGCCGCGATGTTGCGTCGCAAGGGACTGTCGTGGTGGCACTGGTCCAACCCCTTCTGGCGCTATGCGGCACTTCAGGGCGGCTTTCTGGCACTGGCGCTGATGATCGGCGGCTGGTGGGGGCTGGCGCTGTTCATCTGGCAGGCGGCGGTGGCCTTCTGGCATCTGGAGCTGACCAACTACATCGAGCATTATGGCCTTACCCGGCGGTATCTGGGCGACGGGAAGTACGAACCCGTCCGCCCGCACCATAGCTGGAATGCCTCGCATCAGGCGTCGAACTGGCTGATGATCAACCTCCAGCGCCATTCCGACCACCACTACAAGCCCGACCGGCGCTTCCCGCTGTTGCAGACCTATGACGACAGCGAGGCCCCGCAACTGCCCTTCGGCTATCCGGCGCTGACCACGCTCGCGATGTGCCCGCCGCTGTTCCGCCGCTACATGAACCCGAAGGTCCGTGCCTGGCGCAAGCAGTTCTACCCGGATATCGAGGACTGGACCGACTACACCAACCACGCCACCCCCTGGCCGCGCGGCGCTGCTTGACGCGGCACTCACCGCGCTATCTCTCGCCCCATGATCGAAATTCTCTACAACGGCCGTTGCCCGATCTGCTCTGCAGAGATCGAGGCGTATCGCAAACAGGCCGAGGCCGCGCAGGCCCCGCTTGCCTTCACCGATCTGCATGAGACCGACACGGCGAAGTGGGGCCTCACCCCCGATCAGGCCACCCGCCGCCTGCACGCCAGGGATGGCGACGCTGTCATCTCCGGCTTTCCGGCCTTCATCATCGTCTGGCGCCCCCTGCCGCGCATGCGCTGGCTTGCGCGGCTGCTCGACCGTCCCGTGCTGCGCCCGTTGACCGAGGCCGCCTACAACTATCTTGCCGCCCCCGCTCTATACTGGCTGCACCGCCGCCGCGAGGCGCGCAGGCACGCCTGACCCGTTCATCTTTGTTCGAAAATCCTCGGGGGCGTTGCGCGTCCCGCGCGACGGGGGACAGACAGCCCCCCACACCACGTTTGGGTCAGACGAACTGCTCTCGCAGAAGCCGCTCCTCCAGCCCGTGCCCGGGGTCGAACATCAGCCTATGCGCCACGTCGCGGGCTGTCGTGATATCCACCTGCACCACATTGCGTACCGAACGGCTGTCAGCATCGGCCATCACGGGGCGGCGTTCGGGCGAGAGCACCTCGATGCGCACCTGCGATGCCTTGGGCAAGAGCGCGCCGCGCCAGCGCCGGGGGCGGAAGGCGGCGACCGGGGTCAGCGCCAGCACATCCGAGTTGATCGGCAGAATGGGGCCGTGTGCGGAATAGTTGTAAGCTGTCGAGCCTGCGGGCGTGCTGACCATCGCCCCGTCGCAGACCAGTTCGTCCAGTCGTTCGCGGCCATCGACGATGATGCGCAGCTTCGCCGCCTGCGCGCCCTGCCGCAGCATGGACACTTCGTTGATCGCCAGCGCCTCCAGAACGCTGCCATCGGCGCGCATGGCACGCATCCGGAGGGGATTGAGCACCGCCAGCTCCGCCGCGCGCAGCCGCGCCTCCAGCCCCGCGACCGCATAGCCGTTCATCAGAAAGCCTATGGTTCCGCGATTCATCCCGTAGACCGGGGCTTCCAGATGTTGCGTCGCATGAAGTGTCTGCAGCATGAATCCATCGCCACCCAGTGCGATGATGATTTCAGCCTCTTCCAGCGGGACTGCCGCATATGCGGCGTGCATCTCGGCCAGCGCTGCCTGCGGCTGCGGCGCATCGCTGGCCAGAAAGGCAAGTCTGGGCGGCATTGCGGACCTCGGGTTCAAGTGACGCGCGACTGTCGCGCGCCCCGGGGCCGGTTTCAACCTGTTTCGCATCGGCATGTGCGACGCAAAGAAGCCTTTGCGCGCAGGCCGTGATGCGCTATGGACCCGCCACATCCCCGCCAACCGGAGCACGCCCATGGACACGACCGCCCGCGACACCGGATTTTTCTCTGAGCCCCTCGCCACCCGCGACGCCGAGTTGTTCGCCGCGATGCAGGCCGAGCTTGGTCGCCAGCGCGACGAGATCGAACTGATCGCCTCGGAAAACATCGTCAGCCGCGCCGTGATGGAAGCGCAAGGCTCCGTGCTGACAAACAAATATGCCGAAGGGTATCCGGGGCGACGCTACTATGGCGGTTGCCAGCATGTCGATGTGGCCGAGGAATTGGCCATCGCGCGCGCCTGCGAGCTGTTCGGCTGCGCCTTTGCCAATGTGCAGCCGAGTTCCGGCAGCCAGGCCAATCAGGGCGTGTTCCCCGCACTGCTGAAGCCGGGCGACACGATTCTGGGCATGAGCCTCGACGCGGGCGGGCACCTGACCCATGGTGCGAAGCCCAACCAGTCGGGCAAATGGTTCAACGCCGTGCAATACGGTGTTCGGCGCGACACGCTGGACGTGGATTACGACCAGGTCGCCGAACTCGCCGCCGCGCACAGCCCGAAGATGATCATCGCCGGGGGCTCGGCGATTCCGCGCATCATCGACTTCGCGCGTATGCGCGAGATCGCCGACAGCGTGGGGGCGTATCTGCTGGTGGACATGGCGCATTTCGCAGGCCTGGTGGCGGCGGGGCTCTCCCCCTCGCCCTTTCCGCACGCGCATGTCGCGACAACGACGACCCACAAGACCCTGCGCGGCCCGCGTGGCGGCATGATCCTGACCGAGGACGAGGCGCTCGCCAAGAAGTTCAACTCGGCGATCTTCCCCGGCATCCAGGGCGGGCCGCTGATGCATGTCATCGCCGCCAAGGCCGTGGCTTTCGGCGAGGCGCTGCGCCCCGGTTTCCGCGATTATCAGCGCCAGGTGGTCGCCAATGCGCAGGCCATGGCTGACCAGCTTGAAAAAGGTGGCCTCGCCACCGTGACGGGCGGCACCGACACGCATCTGCTGCTGGTCGATCTGCGCCCCAAAGGGGTGAAGGGCAACGCCACCGAAAAAGCGCTGGGCCGCGCGCATATCACCTGCAACAAGAACGGCATTCCTTTCGATACCGAAAGCCCGATGATCACCAGTGGCATCCGGCTGGGCACGCCTGCGGGGACCACGCGCGGCTTCGCCGAGGCCGAGTTCCGCCAGATCGCCGACTGGATCGTGCGCGTCGTCGATGGGCTCTCTGCCAATGGCGCAGACGGCAATGCCGAGGTCGAGGCGGGCGGGCGGGCCGAAGTGGCGGCCCTCTGCGCGCGCTACCCGATCTATCCGGGACTCTGAGTCGACAGGGCGAAAGGGGGCGCTCGCGCGCCCAATTCACCCCCGAGGATATTTTGGCGAAGATGAGTTCACAGGGGTTGAGGCTGAATCAGGTGCGGCATGGCACGCCGCGTGCGAAGCGCATGTTGCTTGTGGTGCATGGGCTGTTCGGGTCGGCGCGGAACTGGGCGGCCGTGGCGCGACAGCTTTCGCGGGATCGCGAGGTGATCTGCGTGGACATGCGCAATCACGGCGAAAGCCCATGGGCAGCAGAGCATTCCTACCCTGCCCTGGCAGCGGATCTGGCTGCGGTGATCACGGATGCGGGCGGGCCGGTGGATGTCCTGGGCCATTCCATGGGCGGCAAGGCGGCGATGATGCTGGCGCTGACGCGGCCCGATCTGGTGGCACGGATGCTGGTCGCCGATATCGCACCCGTGGCGTATGCTCACAGCCAGGCGCATCTGATCGCAGCAATGCGCGCCCTGCCGCTCGAGGGAGTGTCGAGCAGGTCGGCGGCGGATGCGGCGCTGGCGGACGACATCGCCGACCCGTCGGTGCGCGCGTTCCTGCTGCAATCGCTGGACCTGCGCGCCGACCCACCGCGCTGGCGCCTCAACCTCGATGTTCTCGGGGCCGAGATGGACCGCATCACCGGCTGGCCGGAGGTGGAGGGACAGTTCGGAGGGCCCGTATTGTTCCTCAGCGGCGGGCAGTCGGATTATGTGCAGCCCGAGCATCGCGCACCGATCCGGGCGCTGTTTCCAGAGGCGAAGTTCGCCAAGCTGGCGCAGGCCGGGCACTGGCTGCATGCCGAGGCGCCCGGACCCTTTGTCGAGACCGCACAGATGTGGTTCGACTGAGCGCGTGCTATCCTTCCAGCACGCGGCGGGCAACAAGCCAGCTTGCCACCAGCCCCACCACAGCGCCCGCGGCGGACCAGCCGAGTATTGGCTGCAACGTGTCCTGACCGAGTGTCAGGCCGATGACCATGCCGATGCCGGCGCAGGTGACCCCGACGATGATGAATATGAGTGGCAACATGCGGGCCATGAGGAAACTCCTGTCTGCTTTTCCCGATGCGGGCAGCAGAGCAGGGACTGCCCCCGGGCGCCATGATCTGGCGCAAACCGGGCGGTGGCGAAACTCAGTCGCAGGCGAGTGTGACGCGCAGGACACCCGTATCACCCTCGGCGCTGCCGGGGCGGATGGGGCAGCCGGTGGCTTCGCGCGCGGCGGCGATCATCTGTGCGCGCAGGCCCGGCTGGTCGGCGCGGGCGGCCATGCCGTGGCGGATGATTTCGACCCTTGCGCCGTGTTGCCATACCGTGAAGCGCGTTCCATCAAGTGTGACCTCATGCCGGGTGGCATCGCGCATCCAGGGTGAGGGCGAGTCACAGGCCAGCAGACCGAAGAGCAGAGCGAGGGTAGCGCGGTGCATGGCGCAACTCTGGCCCGCTTATAGTTAATGGCCCGTTAACCCTCGAAAGGCGCGCTTGATCCGCGCGGCGAAACTGACTAAGGGCTGCGCGAGGGTGCTTAGCCCGGTTGGCAGATCGCTTCGCCTACGCCGAAGCGGACTGTTCGCCCTATCTGCTAACAACCCTGCAAGAAATGTCTGGCGTCAGGTTCACCGAACCCTGGGTCAGGAGTCGTGGGCCGGTAGCTCAGTTGGTAGAGCGTTCCGTTTACACCGGAAATGTCGGGGGTTCGAGTCCCTCCCGGCCCACCAGACTTTCGGAATGGTGCGCTCCATGACGGCAGCGCCAAAACCCGGATCTTGGTCGCAATCTCTGGAAAACGGGACAGCGAGATGGTCATGGGCCTCATGAGTTCCCGACCCGGCGGTGGCATCATGCAGAGCGCGGGAATAGGGATGATCCTGAACCGCACGCTCATACTCTGTTGTCGCAACGGTCGAGGCTTGTTGGCATGAAAGGCCCGGACGCGCATACCCAAGGCTGCGTTTGACTGCGATACTGACGATCGAGCAAGACCCCGATGCGACTACGCAGGTGAAGCTTCTCTCGGCTTTCACGCAACATCCCGTTCGCAAGGTCAATCTACTGCTCGCGGAACGCGCGGGACATCGAGTCGGTAATCGGCTTGGAAATATACTGCGCGAAGGTCCTTTCGGCCGTCTGGACCATGACTTCGGCGGGCATCCCCGGGGTTGGGGTGAAGCCGCGCACGCGGGCGATTTCCTCTGGTGTCAACGAAACGCGCAAAACGAAGACATCGCGCTGGCGGCGTTCTGCGTTGTTTCCCACGGCATCGGCCGAGATGTAGCTGACTTCGCCGTTCAGAACCGGTGTGGTGCGTTGATTCAGCGCTGTCAGCCGCACTGTGGCGGGCTGGCCGAGTTGGACGGAGTCGATATCCGTGCGCGCCAGCAGCGCCTCTATCATCAGTGGCGCATCGGCGGGAACGATCTCGGCAATATGACGGCCCGGTTCGATCACACCGCCCGTGGTGTTGTAGTAAAGGCGGACGATCGTCCCACCCACCGGCGCGACGATTTCGGTCCGCGACAGAACGCTGCGCGACCGCCGCAGTTGCTCGCGCACGCTTTCCAGTTCGCTCTGGATCGTCTGAAGCTGGGCCAGCGCATTTCGGCTGTATTCGTCCAGCGTCCGGAAGCGCTGGCTGTTCATGCGGGACCGCATTTCGGTGATCTCGCCAAGCTCGGCATCCATGCGGGCGATCTGACCGTTGCCTTCCAACGCGGCGCGGCGTAGCGCCAGCGTCTCGGGCCGGCGCACCAGCCCCCGCTCCAGCAGCTGTTCCTGGGCCTCCAACTCCTCCAGCAGCAGTTCGACTTGGTCCTGCAGGGAGCTTTGCTGTGCGAGATACCCCGCCTCGCGGAAGGCCAGCGCATCGAGGTTGCGTTCGATGATCGCCAGATCGTTGCGCAGCCCCGAAGCGTTGACGTCGAAGCTCACCTGCTGGCTTTCGAGGATGGCGGCGACCTCGGGGTCGTGGTGCAGTGCCAGCAGATGCGGCGGAAACTGCAGCGTTTCGGCGCGACCGTGCTCGGCCAGCAGCCGCGCCTCGGTGGCCTGAAGCCGGAAATGGCGCACTTCCAGCTCGCGATGGGTGGTCTCGGCCGAGGTGGTGTCCAGCCGCAACAGCACATCGCCCTCCGCTACCCGATCCCCCTCGCGCTTGACGATGGCCGAGATGATCCCGCCCTCGAGGTGTTGGATGATCTTGTTCTCGCCCGTGGCCATGAAACTGCCCTGGGCGATCACAGCGGCTGCCAGGGGCGCCTGAAAGGCCCACAGGCCGAAGCCGCCGAAACTGGCCAGCAGAAGCACGGTGCCAGCGAGGACATGGCGCCGGATCGAGCGCGGCACCGCGCCATACCATTCCGTCTGCGCCGCGGGCGTGGCCCCTGTCGGGCTGGCCGCGGGTGTCCCTTCAGCCATTGGCGGGTCCTCCTGCCTGTGGAAGGTTGGGGGTGGGCGGCGGGTGCTGCGGCCCGGTTGCCGGGCCGCTGCCGCCATTGCCCTGAAGCTGCTTGAGCACCCGGTCTCTGGTGCCGAACAGCGCCACGCTACCGTTGGCAAGCACCATGATCTTGTCTACCGCGCTTAGCAGCGCCGGCTTCTGGGTGATCACCACGACTGTGATGCCGTTCTCGCGCGCATGGGCGATGGCCTGCCCCAGCGCCCGGTCGCCAGCCGTGTCGAGGTTCGAGTTCGGCTCGTCCAGAACCACCAGCCGGGGGTTGCCGAAGAAGGCGCGCGCCAGCGCGATCCGCTGCTTCTGCCCGCCCGACAGCGGTGCCCCGTCGGCCGCGACGAAGGTCTCATAGCCGTGGGGAAGCTGGGCGATCATCTCGTGGACATCGGCCAGCACTGCGGCACGGTGAATATCCGCGTCGGTGGCATCTGCGCGCATCCGGCCGATATTGGCCTTTATGGTGCCGGGGAACAGTTGGACATCCTGCGGCAGATAGCCGAGATTCTCGCCCAGCTGCCGCGGGTCCCAGTTGCGCAGGTCCATCAGGTCCAGCCGGACATTGCCAGAGGGCGGCAGGATCGACCCCACCAGCATCTTGCCCAGCGTGGTCTTCCCCGCGCCCGAATTGCCGATGACCGCCAATGTCTCGCCCGGGTTCAGTGAAAAGCTGATGCCGTTGAGGACCCCCTGCTTGGTGCCGCCGGGGACATACAGCAGCCGCTCGACATCCAGTCGGCCCATGGGGCGCGGCAGCCACAGCCGTTCAAACTGCAGCCGCGAGCCGCACAGAAGCTGGGTGATGCGCCCATAGGCCGCGCGTGACAGCAAGAGCGCGTTCCAGCCCTCGATCGCGCCTTCGATTGGCGCTAGGGCCCGCCCGGCGATGATCGATGCGGCGATCACCATGCCGCCGGTGATCTCGCCGTCGATGGCCAGTTTGGCCCCCCAACCCAGCATCGCCACCTGCGTCAAGAGCCGCAGCCCGCGCGAGATCGACGCGCTAACGATGTTGCGGTCCTGCGCGCGCACCTGTGCGATCAGCGAGGCGGCAGTGTCGCGGCCCCACATCGTCACCGCCTCTGGGATCATGGCCAGCGCGTTGATGATCTGGCTGTTGCGCGACATCGAGTCGAGGTGCTGGTTGGCCTTGGCCTGGGCGAGGTTGGCCTCGGCGAAGGGGCGTTCCGTGAGCTTCTGGTTGATGAGCGCGATGAATACCAGCGCCAGCGCGACCGTAACGATGATCGCCCCCAGATGCGGGTGGATCAGAAAGATCACCAGAATGAACAATGGCGCGAAGGGGACATCCAGGATCGACAGCAACGTGCCGGAAACGAGAAACTGGCGCACCTGCTGCAGGTCGCCCAGCGTCTGATACTCGCGCCCGGTGCCGTGCAGCGAGGCGCTGGCGGCGGCGCTCAGGACAGGGGCGCCGAGCTGCGCTGCCACCTCGACCGCCGTACGCATCAGGATGAAGCGGCGGATGGCGTCGAAGACGGCATAAAAGACCAGCGCGCCGGCGATCACCACCGTCAGCATGACCAGCGTGTCGGTAGAGCGGCTTGTCAGCACCCGGTCCGAAATCTGGAACAGATAGACCGGGATGGCGAGGATGAGGATATTGGTGGCACAGGTGAGCACCAAGACGAACGACAAGTTGCGCAACACGGCATGGCGGCCCTGCTGAAGGCGGCCATTGAAATCCTCGGGGCCGACGCGCCGGTGGAAACCGCCGCCCCCGCCGCCCCCGCCGCCCCCGCCGCCCCCTTTCGGCGGGTCCAGGGGGCGGGCGCGGATCGGCGCATTGGCATCGACTTCGAGTGTCGCGCCGATTCCGGCCGCTGCTGCGGACGCGTACGCCTGGCGGGTCTTGGCAGGCCGGGCGGCGGGCGCCTCGGCCCGCGGTGGCGGGGCCTCAGGGGCGTGCCCCCTTCCATGTGGCATCGCCGCCGACGCCCGATCAACCCGGGACGGCTGTCGGCGGACCCTTTCTCTTGCGGGCGCGTCCGCTGCCGTGCTGGCAGCAGCCGCAGTGCCGGGGCGCGGCGATGTCTGAATCTTTCCTCTGGTAGAGGTGAAACCCGCCCATTTCGTGAGAGAGGGTACCTCGCGCGGCGTGTCGGCGCTCGGTGCCCGCGCGGCAGAAGCCTGCGAAGCCGAGACAGGCGTTCCGGACGCAGGCGCCAAGCGGAGTGTGGCCGTTGTGTCCGCATCGACTTCCGAGACGGCAGCATAGGACGCAACTTCGGCGGTAGAGGCAACGCGGTGCAATACATCGGCTGGCGCTGTAGGGCATGACGGTGCGGCAGAAGACGGCGACGGGGCGGGCCGTTTGTCAACCGTTGCAGGCAATGGAAGGGCTGGAGCTGTGGCGTCAATGCGCATGGCCTTCGTCAGTGGAAGCGGGGGGTCATGGGTGTCTTTCATCTTGGTGCCCCTGCTGGCTTCGTGTCAGGCCAGAATGCTCTGCAACCCGTCATGGGCCCCCGAATGCTCGGAGAGCGATGGCGGCGCCACGGGATCAATCGTCTGCGGCATTGCGACGGAGTCATCGACGAGGAACGCCACCGCCTCGAACGCCAGCGGCGAGAGCCCGACCCCCGTGGGCGGCGCCTCGGGGTCGATCAGTTGCGCCTGATGGATCAACGCATCGCTATAGGCCTGACCAGCCACCAGCACTTCGGAATCTAGCCCGAAGTCCATGATCCGCGCCGTATTGAGTTGCGCGTTGGAGCCGGTGATCACCTCGACATTCTCACCAAGGGCCGTGAGCGATTCCAGCAGCAGCCCGATCTGATCGGAATCTCCCAGCACATTATGCTGCTTGATGATATTGGACTTGATCAGGTCACCCTCGACCTGCAGCACCTTCAGGACATCCTTGCCCTCGAACCGGGCATCACGGGCAAGCTCGGCGGGGATATCGTGCGCCCCTTCGGCCATCCGCGCCAGCGCCGCCTCGAAAGGGGCCTCCATGGCGACCATTTCATCATGGCCGACCGTAGTGATCTCGGCGTGATTGTATTGCAGATTGTCCCCTGCGGTGATCTTCCCCCCCTCGGGCGGCACGCCATGCACCACGTCGATATCGACCAGGACCGTACTCTGGTGAATTTCGTTGAGCGTCACCATGTTGCCGCCCACCATGATCAGGTCATAGTGCAGGCCCAGTTCGCGCAGCGCGGTGGCGTTCACCACGAGATTCTCGCCCGTGCTGATATACGTCGCAGCGGCGCTGATCGACACCTCCACCCGGTCGAAATCGGTAATGAAACTGTATTGCCAGACATAGTTGGCGACGATCAGGTCGCCGTCGATGCGCGTGACCGACCAATGCTGCGGAAAGGTGCCCGCCGCGTCAGGGTTGAGGAAGGGCGCGCCGGCGCTGGTGGTGTTCATGGCGACTGCATTGATCGCCTGGGACGGCAGCAGCGACCCAGCGGGCAGCAGCGATGGCGAGCCCTCCTCGCGCAGGATGACCTGGCTCACCACGTCCAGTCGAATCGCATCGCCGGCGACTGCGATGACCGGCGCGTCGACCCAGGCCTGCGAGATGATCACCTCATTGATGACAGTGTTGGCACCGGTGACGACAGTATGTCCGGGATCTACGGCCAGCATGGGAAAGGGCGGCTCGAGCGTGAGCTTCGCCGGCATGATGAAGGGGTCTGGGTCCTCGCCTTCGGTGTCGTCGGTCGCCAGAAAGCCCGGCGGCAGTTCGGCAAAGGCAGGCAGCCCCGTTTCCTCGTCACCATCCGCAGGCAGGGTCGCGCCGTTGACGTGAATGCCCTGCGCCTCTTCCCCACGCAGCAGAAGCTGCGTTTCCAGGGGTCCATTCGCGGGTTGATAATCCGCGATCGCCGTCGC
>PXES01000286.1 GCA_003564655.1 Paracoccaceae bacterium | reverse complement strand
TCGGGCAGGTTCGGGTCGACCGACTGGGCGCCAGCGGCGGTCGCAAGCGCCAGCGACGCGGAAGAGACAAGAAGAGGCAGACGGTTCATGGTATCTCCAGTTCGATCTGTGTTTCGCACGGGAGTGCCCGGCTCATCGCGGGCCGGGCACCCAGCGACACCCGGATAGAGCCGCGATGTAACGGCCATGCCACGGTTCCATGACAGTTCCATGACAAGCCGATCATTAATTTCACAAGGCGCGGGGGCCGCGCATTTCGGCGCGGACATGATCACGACGGTGGCCGGGGATCACCCGGCCATGCTGCGGTGCGGGCGGGGGGGGGGGCGGGACCATAGATGCAGCGACGGTCCAGATTGCAGATGTGACGCGCCACAAGACCTGATACAGATCGGGCATGTTTCGCCTCTTCGACATGCTGGGCCGGTCAAGCGCGATGCGGGCGCTTGATGACGCGCTCCGGGGCGCAGGCCTGCACCCGCTGCTGGTGCCGGAACCCGTCAAGCTGACCGTGATCCAGCTCAGGAAAAGACACGTCTCGGCTGACGCGCAGGATGCTTTCCTTGCAGAGGCGGCACAACTCCTTGGCTATTGTGTCCTTGGGCATGAACAGTTTGCCGACAGCAACAGCCCTGAGGCTGCCGACCGGACGGACGAGCGCTTGGAAGCCGCGCTCGAGGACGGCGACACGCTGGATGCCAAGCTGATCCTGCTGACGCTGCATGCCGGACTGATCGCGCCCGAGGTCGCCGACCGGATCGAGATCGACCCGGGTGACACCGATTAGGCCAGGGGCGGCGTTTCATGCTGATGAAGCGGCCCCCGGCTGCGTCACCCCACCAAGCCGGGCCAACCTCGCCCTGCGCGCGCCATGCACCATCCCCGCAGGCTCGGCCGGGCAAAAACCCGAACCCAATGAACAGGGGCCGAGCTTTCGCCCGGCCCCTGTCGTGATCTAGGAGACGCGCTGCCGCAGACAGCGCGATGCAAAGCAAGCCTATTCGGGCCGCTTGCCGAAGACGATATCGGCCTCGGACAGTTCCTCGGCCTCGGGCGCGGCCAGCGCGGCGGCGGCCTCGGCCTCGGCGCGGCGAGCGTCGAGCACCTTGCGGTCGCGGTCGGCGGCGACCTGGCGGACCTTGGTCACCACGCCGCCCGTGCCCGCCGGGATCAGCCGCCCGACGATGACGTTCTCCTTCAGCCCGACCAGATGATCCCGCTTGCCCTGCACCGAGGCTTCGGTCAGCACGCGCGTCGTCTCCTGGAACGAGGCCGCCGAGATGAAGCTGCGGGTCTGCAGCGACGCCTTGGTGATGCCCAGCAGGATCGGCTCGCCGCGCGCGGGCTCGAGCCCCTGCGCGACGGCCTTCTCGTTCATCTCGTCGAACTCGGCCTTGTCGACATGCTCGCCCTTCAGAAGCGTGGTCTGGCCGCTGTCGAGGATCTCCCATTTCTGCAGCATCTGCCGCACGATCACCTCGATGTGCTTGTCGTTGATCTTGACGCCCTGCAGGCGATAGACGTCCTGCACCTCGTCGATCAGATAGTTGGCCAGCGCCTCGATGCCCAGAATGCGCAGGATGTCATGGGGGGCGGGATTGCCATCCATGATGTAATCGCCGCGCTGGACGAAATCGCCCTCGACCACGGGGATGTGCTTGCCCTTGGGCACCAGATACTCGACCGCCTCATGCGTGTCGTCCACGGGTTCGATGGTGATGCGGCGCTTGTTCTTGTAGTCCTTGGCAAAGCGCACATAGCCGTCGATCTCGCAGATGATGGCGTGATCCTTGGGACGACGGGCCTCGAACAGTTCCGCCACCCGCGGCAGACCGCCGGTGATGTCCTTGGTCTTGGCCCCTTCGCGCGGGATCCGGGCGACCACGTCCCCGGTCTGGATATCCTGCCCGTCCTCGACCGACAGGATGGCGTCGACCGACATCGGGTAGGTCACCGGCGCGCCCTGCTCGTTGCGCACGGGTTCGCCGCTCTCGCCATCCATCAGGATGATCTCCGGCTTGAGGTCGCTGCCCTTGGGCACCGAGCGCCAGTCGCTGACGATCTTCTGCGACATGCCCGTGGCCTCGTCGGTTTCCTCGCGCACCGACAGACCGGCGACGAGGTCGACAAAGCGCGCACGCCCCGAGGTCTCGGCGATGATCGGCAGGGTGTAGGGGTCCCATTCGAACAGCTTCGCCCCGCGCTCGACCTGCTGGCCATCGCGCACGAAGAGTTTCGCGCCATAGCCGGGCTTGAAGGTCGCACGCTCGACCGCGTTCTCGTCGATGATCGCGACCTGCATGGCCCGCGCCGTGACGATCTGCTCGCCGACCGAATTCTCGATGGTCTGCGCGTTGCGCAGCTCGATCCGGCCCGCGGCATTGGCCTCCTGGAAGGACTGGCTGCCGCCCTGCGCGATACCCCCGATATGGAAGGTCCGCATAGTCAGCTGCGTGCCCGGCTCGCCGATTGACTGCGCGGCGATGATGCCCACGGCCTCGCCCTTGTTGACCAGCGTGCCGCGCGCCAGGTCACGCCCGTAGCACTTGGCGCAGACGCCCTCTTCGGCCTCGCAGGTCAGCGGCGAGCGGATCTTGACCGTCGCGATGCCCGCTGCCTCGATGGCGTCGGCCTCGCGCTCTTCGATCAGGGTGTGGGCGGTGATGATCAACTCACCCGTCGCGGGGTTGGTGACATCCTCGGCCGCGACCCGGCCCAGCACACGCTCGGACAGCGAGGCGACGACCTCGCCATCATTGACGGCGGCACTGGCGGTGATGAAGCGGTCGGTGCCGCAATCATCGATGCGCACGATGCAGTCCTGCGCCACATCCACCAGACGCCGGGTCAGATAGCCCGAGTTCGCGGTTTTCAGCGCCGTGTCGGCCAGACCCTTGCGGGCCCCGTGAGTGGAGTTGAAGTACTCCAGCACGGTCAGACCTTCCTTGAAGTTCGAGATGATCGGCGTCTCGATGATCTCGCCCGAGGGCTTGGCCATCAGCCCGCGCATCCCGCCAAGCTGCTTCATCTGGGCGGGTGAGCCACGCGCACCGGAATGCGACATCATGTAGATCGAGTTCGGCTCGAGCTCGCGCCCTTCCTCGTCGCGGCGCACCGCCGAGATCTCGCCCATCATGGCGTTTGCCACCGCGTCCGAGCATTTCGACCAGGCATCGACGACCTTGTTGTACTTCTCGCCCTGCGTGATCAGACCGTCGAGATACTGCTGCTCGAACTCCTTGACCTGATCGCGCGTCTCGCCCACGAAGCTGGACTTGGCGTCGGGGATCAGCATGTCGTCCTTGCCGAAGGAAATGCCGGCGCGGAACGCTTCCTTGAAGCCGAGGCTCATGATCTGGTCGCAGAAGATGACCGACTCTTTCTGGCCGCAATAGCGGTAGACAGTGTCGATGACCTCCTGAACGTCCTTCTTGCGCAGCAGGCGGTTGACCAGATCGAAGGGGGCCTTGGCGTTCATCGGCAACAGCGCGCCAAGGCGCAGGCGCCCCGGCGTCGTCTCATACCGGCGCAGCACCTCGTTGCCATCCTCGTCGATCTGCTTGATGCGGCACTGGATCTTGGCGTGCAGATGCACCTCGCCCGCCGACAGGGCGTGCTCGACCTCTTCGATCGAGGCGAAGATCATCCCCTCCCCCTTCATGCCCTCGCGCATCATTGAGGTGTAGTAGAGCCCCAGCACCATGTCTTGGCTCGGCACGATGATGGGCGAGCCGTTGGCGGGCGAGAGCACGTTGTTGGTGCTCATCATCAGCACCCGCGCTTCAAGCTGCGCCTCAAGCGAAAGCGGCACGTGCACGGCCATCTGGTCGCCGTCGAAATCGGCGTTGAAGGCCGAACAGACCAGCGGGTGAAGCTGGATCGCCTTGCCCTCGATCAGGATCGGCTCGAACGCCTGGATGCCCAGACGGTGCAGCGTCGGCGCCCGGTTCAGCAGAACCGGGTGCTCGCGGATCACCTCATCAAGGATGTCCCAGACCTCGGGGCGCTCTTTTTCGACAAGCTTCTTGGCCTGCTTGACCGTGCTCGACAGCCCCTTCGCCTCCAGCCGCGAATAGATGAAGGGCTTGAACAGCTCCAGCGCCATCTTCTTGGGCAGACCGCACTGGTGCAGCTTCAACTCGGGGCCCGTCACGATGACCGAGCGGCCCGAGAAGTCCACGCGCTTGCCAAGCAGGTTCTGCCGGAAGCGGCCCTGCTTGCCCTTGAGCATGTCCGAGAGCGATTTCAGCGGGCGCTTGTTGTTGCCGGTGATCACCCGGCCGCGGCGGCCATTGTCGAACAGCGCATCCACCGATTCCTGCAGCATCCGCTTTTCGTTGCGCACGATGATGTCGGGCGCGCGCAACTCGATCAGCCGCTTCAGACGGTTGTTGCGGTTGATGACCCGGCGATAGAGGTCGTTGATGTCCGAGGTCGCGAACCGGCCGCCATCCAGCGGCACCAGCGGGCGCAGCTCGGGCGGGATCACCGGCAGCACGGTCAGGATCATCCACTCGGGACGGTTGCCCGACTCGATGAAATGCTCGACCACTTTCAGCCGCTTGATGATCTTCTTGGGCTTCAACTCGCCCTTGGCCTCTTTCAGCTCTTCGCGCAGACGGGTCGCCTCATCCTCGAGGTCGATATTGGTCAGCATCTCGCGGATCGCCTCGGCGCCGATATTGGCGGTGAAGGCGTCGGCGCCATACTGGTCCTGCGCGTCGAGGAATTCTTCCTCGGACAGCAACTGGCCGTAGGTCAGGTCGGTGAGTCCCGAATCGATGACCACGTAGTTCTCGAAATAGAGAATCCGCTCCAGATCGCGCAGGGTCATGTCCAGCATCAGGCCGATACGCGAGGGCAGCGACTTCAGGAACCAGATGTGGGCCACGGGCGCGGCCAGTTCGATATGGCCCATGCGCTCGCGCCGGACCTTTTGCAGCGTGACCTCGACGCCGCATTTCTCGCACACGACACCGCGATACTTCATGCGCTTGTACTTGCCGCACAGGCACTCGTAATCCTTGATCGGGCCAAAGATGCGCGCGCAGAACAGGCCGTCGCGCTCGGGCTTGAAGGTCCGGTAGTTGATCGTCTCGGGCTTCTTGATCTCGCCATAGGACCAGCTCAGGATCCGCTCGGGGCTTGCCAGCGAAACGCGGATCTCGTCGAAGGGCTTGGTCTGGGCCAAGGGGTTGAACGGGTTGGTCGTCAGTTCCTGGTTCATCTGTCTATCCTTGAAAGGCTCGGCTGGAAGGTGTGAGGCGGGGCGCGGACGCCCCTACCCCTCCTCCTCCGAATCCAGGAGTTCCATGTTCAGGCCGAGGCCACGGACTTCCTTCACCAGCACGTTGAAGGATTCGGGCACGCCGGCCTCGAAATTGTCCTCGCCCTTGACGATGCTCTCATAGACCTTGGTCCGGCCCGCGACGTCATCCGACTTCACCGTCAGCATTTCCTGAAGCGTGTAGGCCGCGCCATAGGCTTCGAGCGCCCAGACCTCCATCTCGCCCAGACGCTGGCCACCGAACTGCGCCTTGCCGCCCAGCGGTTGCTGGGTGACCAGGCTGTAGGGCCCGGTCGAGCGCGCGTGCAGCTTGTCATCGACCAGATGGTGCAGCTTGAGCATGTATTTCACGCCCACAGTCACGGGTCGCGAGAACTGCTCGCCGGTGCGGCCGTCGAAGACGATGGACTGGCCCGATGTATCGAAGCCCGCCCGCGACAGCGCGTCGTTGACATCGGGCTCTTTCGCGCCGTCAAAGACCGGCGTGCCGATGGGCACCCCGCGCGTGACGGTCGCGGCGGATTCGGCCAGTTGCTCATCGGCCATGCCCTCGAAGACCTCGCCATAGAAGTCGTCGCCATAGCCGATGCGCATCGCCTCGCGCACCGGGGCCATGTCGCCTGAGCGGCGGTACTCCTGCAACGCCTCGTCGATCTGCAAGCCCAGACCGCGCAGCGCCCAGCCCATATGGGTTTCCAGAATCTGACCCACATTCATGCGGCTGGGCACACCCAGCGGGTTCAGGACCAGATCGACCGTCGTGCCATCGGCGAGGAAGGGCATGTCCTCCATCGGGACGACCTTGGAGATGACGCCCTTGTTGCCGTGCCGTCCTGCCATCTTGTCACCGGCTTGCAGCTTGCGCTTCACGGCGACAAAGACCTTGACCATCTTCATCACGCCCGGCGGCAGGTCGTCGCCGCGCCGCACCTTCTCGACCTTGTCGTCGAAACGGGCCTGAAGCTGGCGCTTCTGCTGGTCGTAAAGTGCGTTCAGCGCCTCGCCCTCCTGCGCCTCGGCCTCGTCGGCCAGCGCAAGCTGCCACCACTGGCCACGGCTCAGACTGTCGAGCAACTCGTCGGTGATCGGCGAGTTGGCCTTGACGCCTTTCGGCCCCTTGACCGCGACCTTGCCGTGGATGAGCTGTTTCAGCCGCCCGTAGATGTTGCGCTCGAGGATTTCCAGCTCGTCATCGCGGTCGCGCGACAGGCGCTCGATTTCCTCGCGCTCGATCTGCAGCGCGCGCTCGTCCTTCTCGACCCCGTGGCGGTTGAAGACCCGCACCTCGACAATCGTGCCATATGCCCCCGGCGGCAGCCGCAACGAGGTATCGCGCACATCGCTGGCTTTCTCGCCGAAGATCGCACGCAGCAGCTTTTCTTCCGGTGTCATTGGGCTTTCGCCCTTGGGCGTGACCTTGCCGACCAGAATGTCCCCGGCCTGCCCCTCGGCGCCGACATAGACGATCCCGGCCTCGTCGAGGTTGCGCAACGCTTCCTCGCCGACATTGGGAATGTCGCGGGTGATTTCTTCCGGGCCGAGCTTGGTGTCGCGCGCCGCGATCTCATACTCGTCGATGTGGATCGAGGTGAAGACGTCATCCTTGAGGATGCGCTCCGAGATCAGGATCGAGTCCTCGTAGTTGTAGCCGTTCCACGGCATGAAGGCGACGACGACATTCCGGCCGACGGCCAGCTCGCCCATGTCGGTGCAGGGGCCGTCGGCGATCACCTCGCCGCGCGTCACCGCATCGCCCACCTTCACCAGCGGGCGCTGGTTGATGCAGGACGACTGGTTCGAGCGCTTGAACTTGCGCAGGCGGTAGATGTCGACGCCCGGCTCGCCTGGCTCCAGCATCTCGGTCGCGCGCACAACGATCCGCTGTGCGTCGACCTGGTCGATGACACCGGCACGCCGCGCCATGATGGCCGCGCCCGAGTCCCGGGCCACGACACCCTCGATCCCGGTGCCGACCAGCGGCGAATCCGCCTGCAGCAGCGGCACCGCCTGACGCATCATGTTCGAGCCCATCAGCGCACGGTTGGCGTCGTCGTTTTCCAGAAACGGAATCAGCGAGGCCGCGACCGAGACAAGCTGCTTCGGCGACACGTCAATCAGATCGACCGAGTCGGACGGGTTCAGCATGAAGTCGCCCCCGGTCCGCGTGGACACGAGGTCATTGACGAAGCGCCCCTCGGCATCGAGCTGCGCATTGGCCTGTGCAACCGTGTGGCGCTGCTCTTCGGTGGCGCTCAGATAGATCACCTCATCGGTGACCTGCCCGTTGGCAACCTTGCGATAAGGCGTCTCGATGAAGCCATACTTGTTCACGCGGGCGAAGGTGGCGAGGCTGTTGATCAGGCCGATGTTCTGCCCTTCCGGCGTCTCGATCGGGCACATGCGGCCGTAATGGGTGGGGTGCACGTCGCGCACCTCGAAGCCCGCGCGCTCGCGGGTCAGACCGCCCGGCCCAAGCGCCGACAGACGGCGCTTGTGCGTCACTTCCGACAGCGGGTTGGTCTGGTCCATGAATTGCGAGAGCTGCGAGGAGCCGAAGAATTCACGCACCGCCGCTGCGGCCGGTTTGGCGTTGATCAGGTCCTGCGGCATCACCGTGTCGATCTCGACCGAGGACATGCGCTCCTTGATCGCGCGCTCCATCCGCAACAGGCCGACGCGATACTGGTTTTCCATCAGTTCGCCCACCGACCGCACACGGCGGTTGCCCAGGTGGTCGATGTCATCGACTTCGCCCTTGCCGTCGCGCAACTCCACCAGCGCGCGGACGCAGGCGGCGATGTCCTCGGGCCGCAGGGTGCGCAGCGTGTCGGGCGCATCGAGTTGCAGGCGCATGTTCATCTTGACCCGGCCCACGGCCGACAGGTCATAGCGTTCGGAGTCGAAGAAAAGCTGGTCGAACAGCGCCGAGGCCGTGTCGACGGTCGGTGGCTCGCCCGGACGCATGACGCGGTAGATATCCATCAGCGCCGTGTCGCGGTTCCAGTTCTTGTCGGCGGCCATGGTATTGCGGATATACGGGCCGACATTGACACCATCGATATCGAGCACCTCGATCTCGGTAATGCCATTGTCGAGCAAGGTCTTGAGCGTGCCGCCCTTGACCTCGCCATCCTTGTCCACGTCCCAGGTCAGTTCGTCCCCGGCCTCGACATAGATCTCGCCGGTTTCCTCGTTGATGATGTCATGGGCGACGAAACGGCCGGTGATATACTCGAACGGCACCAGCAGGTCGGTGACCTTGCCCTCGTCGATCAGCTTCTTGACGGCGCGCGGGGTCATCTTGTCGCCGGCCTTGCAGATCACCTCGCCAGTGCCGGCATCGACCAGATCCATGGTCGGGCGTGTGCCGCGCACACGTTCAGGGAAGAACTTGGTGACCCAGCCCTTGTTCTTCTTCAGCGAGTAGCTGACCGTGTTGTAATAAGTCCGCATGATCTCGTTCTGATCCATGCCAAGCGCATAGAGCAGCGTCGTCACCGGCAGTTTGCGGCGGCGGTCGATCCGGGCGAAGACAAGATCCTTGGCGTCGAACTCGAAATCCAGCCACGAGCCGCGATAGGGGATGATCCGGCAGGTGAACAACAGCTTGCCCGAGGAGTGCGTCTTGCCCTGGTCGTGGTCGAAGAACACGCCCGGAGAGCGGTGCATCTGGCTGACCACCACGCGCTCGGTGCCGTTGACGACAAAGGTGCCGTTCGGCGTCATGAGCGGCATGTCGCCCATGAACACGTCCTGTTCCTTGATGTCCTTCACCGATTTGGCGCCGGTATCCTCATCGACATCGAACACGATCAGCCGCAGCGTCACCTTCAGCGGCGCGGCATAGGTCATGTCGCGCTGCATGCACTCGTCGATATCGTATTTCGGCTTTTCCAGATCGTACTTGACGAATTCCAGCGTCGCGGTCTCGTTGAAATCCTTGATCGGAAAGACCGACTGGAACACACCCATCATCCCCTCGCCGTCGAGCGGCGCGTCGGCGTCCCCCGAACGGAGGAACAGATCGTAAGAGGACTTCTGAATCTCGATCAGATTCGGCATCTCCAGCACTTCGCGGATCTTGCCGAACATCTTGCGGATACGTTTCTGGCCAACATAGGATGCCATGAGCGCGGTCACCTTTCCTGCTCTTCGCGGGCGGGCGGGCTGTCGGGCCTCAGCCGCCGGCCGCTTGCGAAACGGGTGTGGGCCCTATTCCCGCGCGCCATCCCACAGGCGCGATCCCGGGCCATGCACTTCCCCTGGACAACGCTTTGCAGATCGTGGGAGTTGCAAAGCGCTGTCCAGAACAAGCGCGAAACTGGGGCCAGAGATATCCGGCCCCAGTTGCGATTTCAAACGGTCGAGATGCCGCGCATCCCGGTCGCTTATTTCAGCTCGACCTTGGCACCAGCGTCCTCGAGCTTCTTCTTGATCTCTTCGGCTTCCTCTTTCGGAGCGCCTTCCTTCACGGGCTTGCCGCCGGCCTCGACCAGATCCTTGGCCTCTTTCAGGCCCAGGCCTGTGATGCCGCGGACTTCCTTGATGACCGAGATCTTGTTGGCGCCAGCCTCGACGAGGATGACGTCGAATTCGGTCTTTTCTTCCTCGGCGGGGCCAGCATCGCCAGCGGGGCCAGCCATCATCACGGCACCGCCCGCTGCGGGCTCGATGCCGTACTCGTCTTTCAGGATCGTTTTCAGTTCCTGGGCTTCGAGCAGCGTGAGGTTCACGATTTGCTCTGCAAGTGCTTTCAGATCAGCCATTTTTTCCGTTCCATTCTGTCAGGGTATGAGGGTCCGACGCGTGCGCGACTGCACCGACCGTCCCATGATTGCCTATGCCGCCTCGCGTTCCTCGAGCGTGGTGAGGATGCTTGCGATGTTCGATGCCGGCGCGCCGATCGCACCCGCGATGTTCGAAGCAGGGGCACCGATGCAACCCACGATCGAAGCGATAAGCTCCTCGCGCGAGGGCATTGCTGCCACAGCCTTGACACCTGCCGGGTCAAGCGCGGTTTCGCCCATGGCACCGCCAATCACCACCAGTTTGGGGTTTTGCTTGGCGTAATCCTCGATCACCTTTGCCGCGGCAACGGGATCTTCGGAATAGGCGAGAACCGTCATCCCTGTCAGAAGCGAGCCGATGCTTGCGCAAGGCTTTCCTTCCAGGGCGATCTTGGCGAGCCTGTTCTTCGCGACGCGAACGGCCCCGCCCGCATCACGCATCTGCGCGCGCAGGACCTGCATCTCGGCAACCGTGAGGCCGGCGTATTGTGCAACCACAACCACGCCAGAGCTTTCGAAGATCTGGCCGAGTTCCTCGACCACTTTCTCTTTCTGGGCTCTATCCACAGGGTCTCTCCAGTTATCAGAGGGTTGCCCCTCCGGCTCGTTTTGTCGGGCGCATGCGCACCCGAGCGAATGTCCATACGGGCATTTTCCAATATCGCCCGAGGAATGCCTCGGAGAAATTGTTCACTCCCGTCTATGGCAGGATTTATGAGGG
>PXES01000066.1 GCA_003564655.1 Paracoccaceae bacterium | reverse complement strand
TGCCGCTGGTGGCGCCGGTCGTGGTGCTGCTGGGCTTCGACCAGATCTGGTTCATCGTCCTCTTTGCAGTGGTGCTGCAAACCTCGTTTCTGACCCCGCCTGTGGGCTTTTCGCTGTTCTATCTGAAGGGCGTGGCGCCGCCGGGGGTGACGATCATCGACATCTACAAGGGCGTGATCCCGTTCGTGGCGTTGCAGATGCTGGCCGTGGCGATGGTGTTCAGTTTCCCGCAACTGGTGCTCTGGTTGCCCGACAGGATGTTCTGACCGGCAGCCCCGCGCGTCGTTTGAACTGAGTATTTCCGGCAAGAAAATGAGGCCCGGCGCGGCATCCGGCAGTCGCTGGGCTTGTATCTGGTGATGGTTCTGGTGCATAATTTGATCAAATTATGCCGCAGGGAGATACGCCATGGCTCTTGATCGACCGACCCCCAATGATCTGCGCGCCTTCTGGATGCCGTTCACGGCGAACCGGCAGTTCAAGGCCGCGCCGCGGATGCTGGTCGAGGCCGAGGGGATCTTCTACACCACCTCGGACGGGCGGCAGGTGCTGGACGGCACGGCGGGCCTGTGGTGCTGCAATGCGGGGCACAAAAGGCCCCTGATCGTCGAGGCGATCCAGAAACAGGCCGCCGAGCTTGACTATGCGCCCGCTTTCCAGATGGGGCACCCAAAGGCGTTCGAGCTGGCCAACCGGCTGGTGGACCTGGCGCCCGAGGGCATCGACCATGCCTTTTTCGTCAATTCGGGCTCTGAAGCTGTCGAGACCGCGCTCAAGATCGCCATTGCCTATCACCGGGCGCGTGGTGACGGCGCACGTACCCGGCTCATCGGGCGCGAGCGCGGCTATCACGGGGTCAATTTCGGCGGCATCTCGGTCGGCGGCATCGTCAACAACCGCCGCCATTTCGGCGCCATGCTGTCGGGCGTGGACCACCTGCCGCACACGCATATCCCCGAGAACCAGTGGACACGCGGACAGCCCGAACACGGCGCGCATCTGGCCGACGATCTGGAACGAATCATCGCCCTGCACGGCCCCGATACGATCGCCGCCGTGATCGTCGAGCCGGTCGCGGGCTCGACCGGGGTGCTGCTGCCGCCGAAGGGCTATCTGGAGCGGCTGCGCGAGATCACCGCCAAACATGGCATCCTGCTGATCTTCGACGAGGTGATCACCGGCTTCGGGCGGCTGGGCAGCGCCTTTGCCGCACATCACTTCGATGTGCTGCCCGACATGATCACCTGCGCCAAGGGGCTGACCAATGGCGTGATCCCCATGGGTGCGGTGCTGACTTCGGCGGCGATCCATGACGCGTTCATGCAGGGCCCCGAACATCTGATCGAGCTGTTTCACGGCTACCCCTATTCGGGCAGCCCAATCGCCTCGGCCGCCGGGCTGGCGACGCTCGAGACCTATCGCGAGGAGGGGCTTTTCGCGCGCGCGGCCGAGCTTGCGCCCTATTGGGAGGAGGCCGTGCATTCGCTGCGCGGCAAGCCCCATGTCATCGACATCCGCAACATGGGGCTGATCGGCGCAGTGGAGCTTGAGCCGATTGCCGGCGCGCCGACGCAGCGGGCTTTCTCGGCCTTCCTGAAAGCCTATGAGAAGGGCGTTCTGATCCGCACCACGGGCGACATCATCGCCATGTCGCCGCCGCTGATCATCGAGAAGGCGCATATCGACCAGTTGATCGGCACGCTGGGCGAGGTGCTGGACGCGCTCGACTGATGAGCAAGTCGCGCGCCCGTGTTGCCCGCGCACTGGCCGAGGCCGGGCTGCCCGACACGATCATCGAGCCCGGCGAAAGCCGCACGGCGGAACTCGCCGCGGCCGCCTGCGGCTGCGAACTCGACCAGATCGTGAAGTCGATCATCTTCGCGGGTGCCGCATCGGGCGCGGTGCGGCTGTTCCTGACAGCGGGCGGCAACCGGGTCAGCGCCGACAAGGCCTCGGCGCTGGCGGGCGAGGCGCTGGGCCGCGCCGATGCCGCGCTGGTGCGTGCGGTGACAGGCTTTGCCATCGGCGGTGTCGCACCGATCGGCCATCTGACGCCGACGCGGACATGGATTGACCCGCGGCTGCTGGAGTTCGATCTGGTCTGGGCGGCAGCGGGCACCCCGCGCCACGTCTTTTCAATCGCGCCCGAACGGCTTATTTCGCTGGCAGACGCAACGCCAGCGGATTTCACGGAATGACCCTGCCCGACCCCGAGTTCCAGCCAGAATTCTACAATGACGTGCCGCTCAAGCGGGCCTTGGCCTGGGCGCTGGATGTCGTTGTGACGCTGGTGTTGACCGTCGTGGCGCTGGTCATGACGCTGTTTCTGGGGGCGTTCTTCCTGCCAGTGCTGTTTGCCATGGTCTCTATCGCCTATCGTACCGTGATGCTGGCGCGCTACGGCGCGACGCTGGGCATGATGGTCACGGCACTGAAATGGCGCGGTCTGGACGGGCGCGCGCCCGATGCGCTGACGGCGTTCTATTACAGCACCATCCACGCCGGGCAATGGCTGGTCTTCCCGGCGCAGATCGCTTCAATCGTGATGATCCTCGTGACCCCCTACCGGCAGGGGCTGAACGACACGCTGATCGGCACGACGATGTTGCACCGCATGGCGCCGGACTGACCGCGCAACAGGGCTTGGCCTTTGTGTAAAGCCTTGCTACCTTTGACGACCAAGCGTCAGCAAATGACCGAGACATGCGCCACAGCCTGCCGACGATTCCACAGTTCTACGTGACTGCGCCGCAACCCTGCCCGTACCTGCCGGGCCGGATGGAACGCAAGCTGTTCACGGCACTGCAGGGCGATCAGGCCGAGGCGATGAACGACACGCTCTCGAAGCAGGGCTTCCGGCGGTCGCAGAATGTCCTTTACCGTCCCGCCTGCGCAGAGTGCTGCGCCTGCCTGTCAGCGCGTATCCGGGTGGCGGATTTCACGCCATCACGCTCGCAGCGGCGGATGCTGCGACGCAATGCGCATCTCGAGCGGCATGTCACCAGTTCCTGGGCGACCGAGGATCAGTTCGACCTGTTCCGTCGCTATCTGGATGCGCGCCACGCCGATGGCGGCATGGCGGATATGGATGTGTTCGAATTCGCCGCGATGGTCGAGGAAACGCCAGTGCGCACACGCATCCTCGAATATCGCACCCCGGGCGGGCGGGTGCAGGGCGATCTGCGGGCGGTGTGCCTGACCGATGTGCTCGATGACGGGTTGAGTCTGGTCTATTCCTTTTTCGACCCCGCACATGCGCGCGACTCGCTGGGCAGCTACATGATCCTCGATCATGTGGCGCTGGCGCGCAAGCTGGGGCTTCCTTATGTTTATCTGGGCTATTGGGGGCCCGGCAGCCCGAAGATGGATTACAAGGCAGGCTTCGCGGCGCTGGAAGTGTATCACCGCGATCGCTGGCACGGCTTCGAATCGCGTGACGCCTATGCGCGCACGACGCATCCGCTTTCGATCAAACCCATCGCCGAGCAGGTGGCGGGTCTCACCATGCCCGAGAGCCTGAGCGCGCCCGTCGCACCCCGCCGCACAGCGCGCGAGATCTAGGACGTTCGGGCCGCCGCGTTACCGGGCGAATGAAAGCGCCCGCGAGCGTAGCCGATCCGCCCGCCCATGCTACCCTCGCGGGCGCTTGCCCCTGCGCTGTAGGGGCGGCTGCAATTCGGGATTACAATGCTGCCGCCAGCCGCGCGCCCTGATCGATGGCGCGCTTGGCGTCGAGTTCGGCGGCCACATCCGCGCCGCCGATGATGTGGACCTCGCAGCCGGTCTGTGAGAGCGCGTTGGCAAGGCCGCGCTCGGGCTCCTGCCCGGTGCATAGCACGATGGTATCGGCGGGCAGCGTCTCTTCCTGCCCGTCGCGGAAGATCACAAGCCCGTCGGGAGTAATACGCCGATACTCCATCCCGCCCAGCATCTTCACCCCTCGCGCCGCGAGGCTCGCGCGGTGGATCCAGCCGGTCGTCTTGCCCAGCTTCTTGCCGGGCTTGCCGCGGCTGCGCTGAACAAGGGTGACGGCGCGCGCGGGCGGGGCCGGTCGCGGGCCTCCTTCGGCCAGGCCGCCCGGCGCCTGATCGGGGTCCGCCACCCCCCATTCGCGCTGCCAGAGCGCCAGATCCTCGGTCGCGCTGTCCCCGTCATGGACCAGATATTCGCTGACATCGAAGCCGATGCCACCAGCGCCGACCACCACCCCCCGCGCGCCCACCGGTGCGCCGCCGCGAAGAACATCCGTATAGCGCAGCACATGCGGGGCGTCCTGACCGGGGATCTGCGGGTCGCGCGGAGCAACCCCTGTGGCTATGATCACCGCATCGAACCTGCCCAGCGCCTCAGGCGTGGCGCGGGTGTCGAGCTGCACGGCAATGTTCGAGCGTGCGACCTCGCCCTCGAACCAGCCGACAAGCCCGTGGAACTCTTCCTTGCCGGGGATCACACGGGCCATGTTCAACTGCCCGCCGATGCGGCTGTCGGCCTCGAACAGTGTGACATCGTGGCCGCGCCGGTCGGCGACCAGCGCCGCCATCAGCCCGGCGGGGCCAGCCCCGACCACTGCGATCTTGCGCGGCGCGTCAGTGGGCAGGTAGTTCAACTCGGTCTCGAAGCCGGCGCGCGGATTGACCAGACAGGACGAAATCTTGCCCTGAAACGTGTGGTCGAGGCAAGCCTGGTTGCAGGCGATGCAGGGCGCGATCTCGGCGGCACGGCCACTTGCCGCCTTGGCCACGAATTCCGGGTCAGCAAGAAAGGGCCGCGCCATCGACACCATGTCGGCGGCGCCCCCCGCGAGCAGTTCCTCGGCCACTTCGGGCGTGTTGATCCGGTTCGAGGTGATCAGCGGTACGCCTACCTTGCCCATCAGCTTGCGCGTCACCCAGGCCCAGCCCGCGCGCGGCACCGAGGTGGCGATGGTCGGCACCCGCGCCTCGTGCCAGCCGATCCCGGTGTTGAGGATCGATGCGCCCGCCTCCTCCATCGCGTGGGCAAGGCGCGTGACCTCGTCGAAGCTTTGCCCGCCGGGGACCAGATCGATCAGCGAGATGCGATATATGATAAGGAAATCGCGCCCCAGTGCCGCCCGGGTGCGGCGCATGATCTCGACCGGCAGGCGCATGCGGTTGGCGTAGTGGCCGCCCCAGCGGTCGGTGCGGTGATTTGTGGCCGCGCAGAGGAACTGGTTGATGAAATACCCCTCGGAGCCCATGATCTCGACGCCGTCATAGCCCGCCGCGCGCGCGCGCTCGGCAGCGGTGACCATGTCGGCGATCTGCTTCTCGATGCCCTCCTCGTCCAGCGCGCGCGGGGTAAAGGGTGCGATGGGGGATTTAAGCGCCGAGGGGGCGACGCAATCGGGCCCGTAGGCATAGCGCCCGGCATGCAGGATCTGCATCGCGATCCGCCCGCCTGCGGCATGAACCGCCTCGGTGACCTGCCGGTGATTGGCGATGTCGGCATCGACATAGAGCCCCGCCGCGCCCGGGAACACGCCGCCCTCGGGGTTAGGGGCCATGCCGCCGGTCACGATCAGCCCTGCGCCGCCTGCGGCCCGCTCGGCATAATAGGTGGCCACGCGCCCCCAGTCGCCGCGTTCCTCGAGGCCAGTATGCATCGAGCCCATCAGCACCCGGTTGGGCAGGGTCACATGACCCAGATCGAGGGGCGCGAGCATATGGGGGTAGGGCATGGGTCCTCCGAGACGCCTCCGGAACGGGCGCCTTGGAGATACAGTGCCAGGCCGGGCGCTGTCACGCACAACGCGGCGTCACCCTGTCGCGGCAGCGTCGCTGGGGGCTGCCGCCCCCTCTGCGCGCGTTGCGCGCATTCACCCCTGCGAGTATTTGCGGCAAGAAAATGCGGGCGGGTCCGCGCGGCCTTGACTGCATTTTCTTGCCCGAAATACTCATGACTGCCGCAGGCTCAGCGAAGCGCGGCGTGATCAGTATCCAGTCATTTCCAGATAGCCGCGGCCGGAATGGCTGCCGGAAAACCGCAGCGGGCCTTCCCAGTAGCTGATGGACAGGTCCATCCAGGCGCGGGGGTTCAGCGGCTCGGTCTCGATATCGAGCTCGCCCTCGGGCCACTCGATCCGCCAGCTTGTCGGCACGCGACGCGCGTCGATTTGCGTGTGTGCGAGCGGGGTGAAGCGCAGCGCGCCGTCAGGCAGCGGGGTCGGGTCGCCCGAAGGCGTGATCCAGGTGCCTGCGGTGAAGGTCTGCGTGCCGCGCAGCTGGAAGCCCATCATGCGGTGACCATCGTCGAAGCTCAGCGACACCCAGTCCCAGCCTGCCTGATCCTCGGCCAGCGGCTGGCTGGACCATTCGCGGTCGAGCCAGCCCTGCCCGGTGACCTCGACCGGCCCGTCAGGCAGATGCAGTGTGCCAGTGACTCGGTAGAAGGGCTGCGAGTAGTAGTAGCTCGCCTGGCCTTCGGCGGACTTCATGGAATAGCCGTCGTCGCCGTGCTTGACCAGCGGGCCCTCGGCGTCGAAGTCGAGATCAAAGCTGAAATCCGCGCCGCGCGCGTGAGCGCGGAGCGCGTCATAGGCGTCGGCGCCCTCCGCCGCGCGGCTGATCATGTGCCAGTCGTCAATATGCGCGACAAAGGGGTCGATGGTCCCCCCCGCCTGCCCCGTGCCGCCACGGGCGAAGCGCTCGGCGCTGAAATGCGCCTCTGCCGTGGTCAGCCCGGCATGGCCCATCCAGACTTGCGGGCTGTCCCAGCCTTCGGCCTCGCTGGGCGCCAGGGCCGAGCGGAAGAGCGTCCATTGCACGCCGTATTCCTGCCCGCCCGCGCCGTCGAGCGTGGCGGTCAGATACCACCATTCGATCCGGTAGTCGGGATGCGCGCCATGATCCTTCGGAAAGGCCAGAGGGGTGCCGCGCTGCGGGACCGCGAAGCCCTCGGCATCGGTGCCGAGCCCCGCGAAGCCTTGCGCAGTGCCCGGATAGGGCGCGCCCAGCAGCAAGCTCGCCAGTGTGATGACCATCGCTCTAGCGTTCATGCGCGAAACCCCTCAAGAGTTGCGCTGGCCCGTCGCGCCACAGCCGCAGCGCGGGCAGGCTGGCCGCGGCCAGCACGGCGAGCCCGGCCCAGAGTGCCAGCCGTGCCCAGTCGCCCGGGAACACCTGCAACGGCAGCCGCCAGCCAAAGGCCTGCACATTGATAACCGCCAGCAGCACCTGCGCCAGCATCAGCCCCACTGGCAGGGCGAGCAGCAGCGTCAGCGCGCCGAGCACCAGCGCGCGCGCCAATTCCAGCCCCGCCAGATGGCGCGGGGTCAGCCCCAACGCCCAGAGCGGCGCGAGTTGCGTGAGCCGCATCCCCGCCAGCGTCACCAGGGCGGCAAAGAGTGCCAGCGCCGCCACGGACAGGGTCAGCACATTCAGCGCACGGGTGATGACGAAGGTCCGCTCGAAGATCGCCATGGACAACTCCTTCGCCTGCGCCTGATCGGTGATCTGCGCGGCACTCAGGCCGAACTCGTCCTGCAGCGCGGCGATCAGCGCTTGCGGGTTATCCGTGCGCAGGGCGAATTGCCGGACGGGCGCGCCGGGATAGGCGTCCTGGAACCGGGGCAACGCGATCACCGCCTGCGCCAGCGGGTTGCCGTAATCGGGGTAGGCACCCAGCACGGGCAGCGGGTCCTGCCCCGGCAGGGCGAGCCTGTCCGCGCCCGGGTCCAGCCCCGCCCGGCGGTAGAGTTGCTCGTTGACCAATACGCCCTCGCCGGCGGCCAGCCGGTCCCAGACCTGCGGCACAGGCGCGATCAGCGGCCAGTTGTCGCGAAAGGTGGCGTGGTCCTTCATGGCATAGACCTGCCCGGGCTGCCCTTCCAGCGTGGCGTCGATGCGCAGCATGGGCAACACCGCGTCGGTGCGCGCGGCGAGGAAGGGCTCCAGCCGCGCGGCCTCTTCCGCATTGGCGGGCAGGACATTGACCTCGGCCACCAGCCGCAGGTCGAGCCAGTCGATGAAGGTCGCGCGGAAGCTCGCGACCATTGTGCCGACGCCGATATTCGCCGCCAGCGCCAGCATCAGCGCCATCAGCGCCAGCGACAGGCGTGGCAGGTTCTGGCGGCTGTCGGCCCAGAACCATTGCGCCAGCGGGCCACGCGCGCGGCGCTCGGCCACGGAAAGCATGGCGCTGAGCAACACGGGCACGGCCAGCGCCGCCGCCAGCAGCGCCGCCGCCAGCAGCGCGAAGCCCGCGACCAGCCCGCCCTCGGGGCGCAGGGCGAGGATCAGCGCCACCAGCCCCAGCGCCAGTGCGATGCCCGCCTGCACCCGCAGGCCCCGCCGCGAGGCCTGCGCCCAGGCGCGCGGGCGGGCAGGGGCCAGCACCGGCAGATGCCACAGCCGCCACAGCGCCTGCCCGCCCGCGATGGCCGTCCCGGCGAGCGTCATCCCCAGCCCTGCCAGTGCCCATTGCGGGTTGAACTGCAATGCGCCCGGCACCGGCGCGCCGTAAAGCCCGCGCAGCGTCAGCGCCACATCCGGCATCAGCAGCGAGGCCAGCACATGCCCCAGCACCAGCCCCGCCGCCCCGGCAATCAGCGCGAAGACCAGCATCTCGGCCACCAGCGCCAGCGTCAGCACCCGCAGCGGCAGCCCCAGCGCGCGCAGGGTGCGGAACATGCCCCGGCGCTGCTCGAAGGCGAGGCCCACGGCGGAGTGCACGATGAACAGCCCCACGGCGAAGGACAGCAGCCCGAAGGCCGTGAGGTTGAGGTGAAAGGATTCGGTCAGCCCGCCCAGCTCGGCCCCCTCGCCCGGGGGGATGCGCCGCAGATCTGGCGCGACCTCATTCAGCGGGCGCAGCCCGGCGGGCTGGTCGGGGTTGACGGTCAGATGGCTGATGCGGTCGGTCTCGAGCAGGCGCTGGGCGGTGCCGATATCGACCAGCACGCTGCCCACGGGCACGGCGTTGCTGGGCCGCAGGTCGAGCGCGCTGGTGCCGATTTCGCGCAGGGTCTGGGGGTGGGCGAAGCCCGTGCCCGCGACGAAGCCCTCCAGATCCTGAGCCGCCAGAGCGGGACCTGCACCGGGGGGCGCGGTCAGCGGCTCGATGCCGATCAGTGTCACGCGGGTCTCCCCCAGATCGGCGCGCCCTTCCAGAACGGGCGACACCAGCCAGCCAGCGCGGCGCAATTCGACAAAGCGGTCCTGTGCCATTTGCCCCGAGGGGTGCTCGAGCTGCGCCGCGCCGTCCTCGGAGAGCAGCGCCTCGGCGGTGGCGTAGGCGGCGCGGGCCTCGGTGTTGAGCGCCTGCACCCCCGACCAGAGCGCAGTCGCAAGTGCGAGGCCCGCAAGCAGCATCGCCAGTTGGAGCTTGTTGCGCCACCAATGCGACAGGAAGGCTACGAAGGTGGCGCGCGTCATGCCGTATCCTCGAGAAGCCCGGCGCGCAGGTGGTGGCGCGTGTCGCAGCGCGCGGCGAGGCGCGGCGAGTGGGTGACAAGCAGCAACGCCGCCCCGGCCTCGGCGGTCAGCTCCAGCATCAGGTCGAGCACGCGGTCGCCCGTCGCCTCGTCCAGATTGCCCGTCGGCTCGTCGGCCAGCACCAGTTCGGGCCGCGCGGCAAGGCAACGCCCGATCGCCACGCGCTGCACCTGCCCGCCGGAAAGCTGTTCGGGGTAGCGCGCGCCAAGCCCGTCAAGCCCCAGCCGCGCGGTCAGATGCGCGACGAAGCCCGCATCATACCGCCCGGCAAGACGAGCCTGAAACGCCAGATTGGCAGCGACGTTTAACGAGGGGATCAGGTTGAACTGCTGAAACACAAGCCCGACGCGACCGCGCCGCAGCGCCGCGCGTCCGGCCTCGTCCAGCGCGCCAAGCGCGGTTCCGGCGACGCGCACGTCGCCCGCATCGGCAGTCTCGAGCCCCGCCGCGATGTGCAGGAGCGTCGATTTGCCGCTGCCGCTCTCGCCGGTCAGCGCGTGCGCCGTGCCGGGGGCGAGGGTCATCGACACGCCACGCAGTACGGGCACCGGCCCTTCGGCGCTGGGAAAGCTCTTGTGAATGTGTTCCAGCGCGAGCGCGGTCATACGCGGGGCCGCGCGTCTTGCGGGGTGTGGCGGCGGGGCAGGGCGGCAGGCAGCATGATGGGCATCGGTCCGGGGCGTTGTGACACGCGGAAGTCTAGCGCAGCCACATTCAGGCTCAAGCAGGCGCCGCGCGGCAAGAACGCACAAGGCCCCGGCGATGCGCCGGGGCCTTGCCTCATCTCGCGTGATCGGGCGATCAGTCGGCGTTTTCCGCCGTGATCTCCTGCCCGGTCGCCTGATCGACCATTTTCATGGCCAGCCGGACCTTGCCGCGATCATCGAAGCCCAGCAGTTTGACCTTCACCTCTTGCCCCTCTTTCAGCACGTCCGAGGGGTGGTTCAGGCGGCGGTTCTCGATCTGGGAGACATGCACCAGCCCGTCGCGCTTGCCGAAGAAGTTCACGAAGGCGCCGAAATCCACCAGTTTGACGACCTTGCCGGTATAGATCTGACCCCCCTCCGGCTCGGCCACGATGGCGTAGATCATGTCATGCGCCTTCTTGATGGCCTCCTGGTCGTTGGACGCGATCTTGATGATGCCATCGTCGTTGATATCGACCTTGGCGCCCGAAACTTCGACGATCTCGCGGATGACCTTGCCGCCCGTGCCGATCACTTCGCGGATCTTGTCGGTCGGGACCTGCATGGTCTCGATCTTGGGCGCATACTGGCTGAAGCCGGAGGGCGCGCTGATGGCCTTGGACATCTCGGCAAGGATATGCATCCGCCCGTCCTTGGCCTGCGC
>PXES01000034.1 GCA_003564655.1 Paracoccaceae bacterium | reverse complement strand
TTCTGCCGCCTGTCCATGTGAACGGCGTTGAAATCTCGGCCGAGCGCATCGCGGCCGAAGCCCAGAACCACCCGGCCCCGAAGAACAAGCCGGGGCTGGCCTGGAAAGCCGCCGCGCGCGCACTCGCCATCCGCGAATTGATGCTGCAAGAGGCCCGCGCGCGTGGCCTGACCCCTGACCCGGCGGAAGTCGCGCCGGGGCAGGTCGAAACCGAGGACGAGGCCCTGATCCGCCAGCTTGTCGAGCTGGCGATCACCCCAGCCGATGCCGATGAGGCCGAATTGCGCCGCATTTACGCTGCGCATCCCGACCGTTTTCGTGCGCCGTCGCTCTACGAGGCTGCGCATATCCTGTTTCCGCGGCAGGATGACATGGACGCCCTGCGCGCCCATGCCGAGAGCGTGCTGGCCGAGTTGCGCGACCAGCCCCGCCGCTTCGCCGAACTGGCGCGCAAGCACTCGGCCTGTTCGTCGAAAGACACCGGCGGGCTGCTGGGTCAGCTTTCGGTCGGCGACACCGTGCCGGAATTCGAGGCCGCGCTGGCCACGCTGGAAGAGGGCCAGATCAGTGACCTTGTGGAAACCCGCTTCGGCCTGCATCTGATCCGCCTCGATGCTCGCGCGCAAGGCGAGGTGCTGCCCTTCGAGGTGGTTCTGCCGCGCCTGCGCGACGCGCATGCCAAGGCCGCCTGGGCGCAGGCCGCGGCGCGCTTCACCGCCGAGCTTGTCGGACGCGCCGAGGTGCGGGGCGTGCAGCTACAAGCTGCATGAGGCAACGGGAGTGAACATGTCCGACATCAAGGCAGTGCCAGAAGGGCGGCGGGAGTCGGGATCCGGCACGATCCGTGGTGGACGCGCGGCCCCCCCGAAACTCAGCGCGACCGAGTGCCCGATCGAGGCCATGTATGACGAGCATTTCAATCAGCGTCAGCTTTGCGCTGACATGGAAATGCTGGCGGCGATCACTCGGCCCCGACAGGAACTGGCGCGGCGAATCCTGACAAGCCTCAGCCGCGACCTACCCGCGCATCTCGAGGACGAGGAGCGGGGGCTTTTTCCCCTGCTGCGCGCGCGGGCCCTGCCCGAGGACGAACTGGACGAAACCCTGTTGCGGCTGGCGCGCGAGCGCGAGCTCGCGCAATCTGCCTTTGCCCTGCTGATCCCGGCGCTAGCCTGCATGGCGGATGGCGCGTCACCTGAAGCGAAAGACCGCGCGGCCCTGCTGCGCTTGGCCACGGTGTATCGGCGGCATCTGATCCTCGAAAACGCGATCATCCTGCCGCTGGCCCGCCTGCGTCTGAAGCCCGAGGACCGGTACGCCCTGATGGCGCAGATGCGCGCGCGCCGCACCAGCCTGCCGGACCATCAATCCGATTGCGCCCGCATGCGCGCGCCGTACGACCTTACGCACGAATAGGAAAACGACCATGACCCTCCATCAGACGCTCCATCAGCCCGACACGCCCGGATGCGGCTGCGACGCGGCCGACGGGCTGACACCGGTGGATGACGCCATCGCAACCTGGTTGTCGCTGATCCGCGCGATCACAGTAACGGAACGCCTGTCGCTGACAGAGGCGACGGGCAGGGTTCTGACGCAGGACGTGTGCGCCCCGGTGGGCCTGCCGCTTTTCGACAACGCGGCAATGGACGGCTACGCGCTGCGCCGCGCAGAACTTGCGGGGGCGGGGCCATGGCAACTGCCCGTCCGCGGGCGCAGCCGCGCGGGCGACGCGCCCACGCCACTGCCCCCGGGTAGCGCGATGCGCATCCTGACCGGCGCACCAGTGCCCGAGGGGGCGGATACGGTCATCGCACAGGAGCAGGTCAGCCGCCATGGTGACAGGATCGAGATCGAGGTCGCCCACCGCGCAGGCCAGAACATCCGCCACGCGGGCGAGGATATCGCCCCCGGCTCGCCACTGCTGTCGGCGGGCCGCCTGCTCGGTGCGCGCGAGATCGCGGCGCTGGCGGGCTGCGGCGTGGGACATGTGCAGGTCGCGCGGCGCCTGCGCGTGGCGGTGCTGTGTTCAGGCAGCGAACTCGTCGCCCCCGGCCGCCCTCTTGCCGCAGGCCAGGTCTGGGATGCGAACCAGCCCATGCTGGCGGCTGCCCTCACGCAGCCGTGGATCGATCTTTTCCCCGTCCCGGCCTGCCCCGACGATCCGCGGACGCTGCGCGCCACCGTCGCGCGGGCGGCCAGCGACGCCGATGTCGTTCTGACCACCGGTGGGGTGTCAGTCGGTGACGAGGACCACATGGGCGGCGTCATCCGATCGCTGGGCGGGCGCGCGCATGTGAAGAAGCTCGCCATGAAGCCCGGCAAGCCGCTGACCATCGGGACCGTTGCCGACGCGCTGTGGCTGGGCTTGCCCGGAAACCCGGTGGCGGCCTTCGTGACCTGGCATGTGGTGGGGCAGGTGCTGGCGCGCCGCATGGCCGGGCTGGAAAGTATCGCGCCACCAAGGACGCTCGCCGCCCTCGCCGCGCCGCTCTGCCACAAGCCGGGGCGGTGTGAATACCGGCTCGCCACATTGCTCGGCCACTCGGCGCGCGGCGTCGCGCAGGCGGCCTGTCTGGCGGCGACGGGCTCGCACCGGGTGGCGCAACTGCCCCAAGCGGATTGTCTGGTGATGATCCCCGCCGAGATCGACAACCTGCACGCCGGGGCGCTGGTCGAGGTGTTGCCGCTTTGAGCGCTCAATGATTCAGAACAAGAGGTCGAGAAACATGAAACTCGGATATGTCTCGCTGCCCGGACGCGGCGAAAACGACCGCTTCCTCGCGCAGGTCGCGGGCGCCCTGCGCGGCAGGCTTCGGCTCTGCGGGACCGTGCAGACCAATATTGCACGCGCAAACCGCCGCAAATGCGACATGGACCTGGAGCTTCTGGCCACCGGCGAGGTGCTGCGCATCTCCGAGGATCGCGGAGCAAGGGCGCGCGGCTGCACGCTCGACACCAGCGCTCTGGCGCAGGCGGTCGCCGCGACCGAGGCGGCGCTGCCGGGTGCGGAGCTGCTGATCGTTAACAAGTTCGGCAAGACCGAGGCCGAGGGTGGCGGTTTGGCGCCAGTCATTGGCGAGGCCCTCTGTCTGGATATACCGGTCCTCGTGGGCGTCAATGCGCTGAACCTGCCTGCATTCGAGGCCTTCACTGGCGGGCTGGCGGAGGCGCTGCCCGCAGAGCTGTCCCCTGTCACCGGCTGGTGCCAGCGCGCCGGGTTGCGCGATGTCGCATGAGCCCGCGCGCGTTGCCATCCTGACCGTCTCTGACCGGGCCGCGCGCGGGGAGTATGCCGATCTGGGCGGACCTGCCGCCGAGGACTGGCTGCGCGCGACGGTCACCTCGCCGCTAGAGGTGACGCGCCAGATCGTCGCGGACGGGCGCGAGTGTGTGGCCGAGGCCATGCGCGCCGTAGCCGATGATCATGGTGCCGATCTGGTGCTGGTCACTGGCGGCACCGGGCCTGCGCCGCGCGACCGGACGCCGGAGGCGCTCGCCGATATCATCGATTTCGACCTGCCCGGTTTCGGTGAGGAGATGCGCCGCGCCTCGCTGGCCGAAGTGCCCACGGCGATCCTGTCGCGCCAGAGCGCTGCTGTGCGCGGCAAGACCCTCTTCATCACCTTGCCCGGAAAGCCCGCGGCGATTGCGACTTGCCTTCATGCAGTTTTCGCCGCAGTGCCCTATTGCCTCGATCTGCTCGGCGCGCGCCGGATAGAGACGGACCCGGCGCGCTGCACGGCGTTTCGACCCAAGCCCGGCTAGGGCAGAAAGCGCGGCCAGATCGCGACGCCGGACAGCCATTGATGGCCCGCAATCACGGCAGCGAAAACAGCGATACCGGCCGCCACGCGCAACCCCGCATTCGTTGGTAGGGTGACGGGCGCATGCTGACTGCGACTGCACAACTCTTGCCACGCAGCAAAGCCCATCTCGCTCTGTTTGCGCCGGTCGATCAGCCACACGCCCAGCGCGGCGAAACCGGCAAAGCCCCCGAACATCAGGGCATGGGCCATCGTGCCATTGATCACCAGATGCACGCCTGCCCAGAGGCCAAGCGCGACAAGAGCGGGATGGCGGATGCGCCCGATCAGTTCCGGTCGCTCCGGGTCGAAACGCGCATTCTGCGCGCCGCCGAAGGAAAAGGGATTGGGCCGCCCGAGGCTCAGGGCCAGCAGCAGCACCGCCGACAGCATCGCGGCGAAGGCGATCCAGTGGGCTGCGGCGGGCATGGGCCAGAGCATCACATATGGCGCCCGCGCTGCTGCGATGAAAAGCCCGGCCAGGACGGCCAGCGACAGGGTGGAATAGGCGACCCCGTAGCCCGTTTGCCCAAGCCGCGCAACCAGCCATGGCTTGACCGGTGCGCGCACGGGCACAGTGTGGGTGAGCAGGAACACCGCCCAGGCTCCAATATAAGCGCCCCAGCCGCTCATGCCGGTTGCGGGCGGCTGGCCGATTTGGGGGCGCGTTTCGGGCGGGTCAGGATCGGCCAGTAAATCAGCGCGAAGCCGCCAAAAGCTACGATCCAGAGCATCGCCGAGAGGTGCATCAGCCAGACCTCACCAGGGGCGAGCCCGGCGAGCAGCCGCGCCAGTGTCGCCCCGATCAGCGCCAGATAAAGCGCGGCCACCGTGCGGCTGGCTGTGAGCGGAAGGCCCGCATGGCCAAGGCTCGCGCGGGTCATTACGGCCAATGTCATCAGCCCGATGGTTCCTGCCAGCCAGACATGCCGCGCGCCGGATTGCGGCATCAGATCAAGCGCTGCAGCGCCCACGGTCAGGAACCCGATACCAAGCATGACATAGGCGGCGTGCAGCACCCAGACCAGCGGCTCCGGCCCGGTCTGCCAGCCCTGCCAGCGCCCGACGCGCCACAGATTGGCAAGACCGGCGCTCAGACAGAGGGGGGCCGTCACTGTCCCGTAAGGCGCGACCACGAAGGCCAGCAGTGCCAGACCAGTAAGCCCCAACACTCCTGCGTCAGAGCGGTTGAACGCCGCGGGCAGCCGCGTGGCTTCGCGTTTGGCCAGCCAGTTGCGGGTGAAGCTTGGCACGATCCGCCCGCCGATCAGCGCGATCAGCATCAGCACAGCTGCCAGTCCCAGCCGCAGACCATAGCCATCCTGCGCCGGGCCATGCGCGGCCTCGAGATGGAACACACCATTGGCTAATGCAAAGAGCGCCATCAGGCCGAGAACCGGCAGGTTGCGCCAGTTGCGCCCCGCGATGATCTCGCGCGCCAGAAAGGCGATCAGCGCCACGAACAGGGCCAGATCCAGCGCGGCCACGGCCCATGCCGGCCAGCCGCCGCCGATCAGAACCGCCAGCCGCCCCATCAACCACAGCCCCACCAGCCCGGCCAGAGGCCAGCCCACCACCGGCAGGCGCCCCGTCCAGTTGGGCACGGCGGTCAGGAGAAAGCCCGCGATGACAGCAGAGAGATAGCCGAAGACGAAGGAATGCACATGCCACTCCATCGGTGCAAATGCGATGGACAGCGGATCGCGCCCGGTCAGCAGCACAATCCAGAACAGCATGGCGAAAGCGGCCCAGATTCCCGAGAACAGGAAGAAGGGTCGGAACCCGTAGCTGAGCAGGGCGGGACCGCTCCAGTCGCGGCTCTGTCGGGCTGTCGTCGTCATCTGGCTGAGTCTCCGTGGCACCGTCAGACTTGACGATAATCAAGCGAGGGCAGCACGTAAATGATAAACCGACAGAAATGGTCGGAAATTATAATTCCGGCTGTCTTGGACCATGCATGCCCGGGAATTCGGTGCAGAGGACGCCAAGATGGCGGCTGTGCTGCCTGAACGGCGGGCTCAGACTGCGACGGAATGCCGGGCCTTGCTGTCCGCCAGATAGGTATCGAACGCCGCCGCCGCGAGGCGCAGCAACGGGCGGCCCCGGTCTGTCACCGAGACCTGTCCCGCATTTACCGCAACCAGCCCGTCGCGCTGCATCTCGGTCAAGGTGCCCGCCGCGTCGCGCCACCAACCGGCAGGCGCGCCATGTTTCGCGCCGATCGCGTCGGCGTCGACCTGCCCGTGGCACATCAGCCGCTCGATCACCTCGCCGCGCAACCGGTCCTCGCCGATGAAGGCGCGTCCCTTGGCCACTGGCAGGCGCCCCGCCTCGACCGCGCGCGCCCAGGCGCCGGTCTCGGCGATATTCTGTAGATACCCCGAGGGCGTGCGCCCGATCGAGGTCGCGCCGAGGCCGATCAGCGTCTCGGCCTGATCGGTGGTGTAGCCTTGGAAATTGCGCCGCAGCCACCCGTCGCGTGCCGCAATCGCCAGATCGTCATCAGGCAGGGCGAAATGGTCCAGCCCGATGGCGACATAGCCCTCGGCGGCCAGCGCCTCGGCCGCGGCGCTGGCCTGCGCGGCGCGTTCCTCGGCCCCCGGCAGGGCATCTTCGGGGATCATGCGCTGGTTCTTCGCCATCCAGGGCACATGCGCATAACCGAACAGCGCCACCCGGTTCGGGCGCATCCCGGCGCTGAGTTTCACCGTTTCCACGAGGCTCTCGACCGTCTGATAGGGCAGGCCATAGATCAGGTCGAAGTTGATCCCCGAAACGCCGCCCGCGCGCAACTGCTCCACTGACTCGCGCACCATCGCGGGGGGTTGCACCCGGTTGATGGCCTTTTGCACTTTCGGGTCGAATTCCTGCACGCCGAAACTGGCCCGGGTGAAGGCAAGCGCGCCGATGCGGGCCGCCATCTCGGGGGTCAGCGTGCGGGGGTCGCTTTCGATGGCGATCTCGGCGTCTTCGGTGAAATCCCAACGCGCGCGGACCTCGTCCATCACCGTTGCCAGATCATCGGGCGACAGCGCCGTGGGCGTGCCGCCGCCCCAGTGCAGATGCGAAACCGCCATGCGCCCGGGCAGCGCATCGGCGGTCAGCGCGACCTCCTTGCGCAGCGTCTGCACATAGTCGGCCACGGGCTGGTATTTCGAGGCCAGCTTCATGTTGCAGCCGCAATACCAGCACATCTGCCGGCAGAAGGGCACATGCAGATAGAGCGAGACCGGCGCGGAAGGGTCCAGCGCAGCCAGCCAGCCCCGATAACAGGCTTCATCGACGTCCGGGCCGAATTGCGGCGCGGTCGGATAACTTGTGTAACGCGGCGAGGCGCGGCGGGCGTAGCGGTCGAGCACGGGATCCATAAGCGGGCCTTTCGGGCCGGGGTAATGGGGCAGGTACGGAAGTCGGACCCAGACAGGGCTGTGTATGATCGACTTAAATCCTCAATGCGTCAGGCTGCATTGACATGGATCAACCGTATCGCCCTGCAGCCGGGCCATGTCTCCGGACGACAAGGTTGCGGGCCAAAGGCGTGAGAGAAGAAATCTTGCAGGGAAAGCCTGCAGATTCAGGGACTGAGCACGCAGACAACATTGCGTCTGTCGTTTATTTCTAGAAGGTCGCATGACAACAGATGGTTTGTGAGGGAAGCGCCTAACGGCGAACTTCTACGCACCCTGCTTCCGGCTCGTCCGATTTCGCCGCGACGCCCATCCAGCGCTCGATGGTCGCCTGCAGCTTGGGATCGTTGGCTTCGAGATGGAAGGTGTAGAGGCGGTTGACGATTTCCTGCGTCAGCTGGCGCATCTCGGCGTCGTCAATGCGCGAGACCTCCGACCACGGGATGCGCCTGCCGTCTGCGTCCACCACGAAGACATCAGAATAATCGCCGGTTCGGGTGACGGGAGTCAGTCCGGAATGCAGAGTCTCCAGCTGCGTGTTGCGCACGCAGAACATGGCCATGATCCTGGCCAGCCTCGCGGCAATGCCCTTTTCGTCGTCCTTGTTCATCAGGCGAGAATAGCCGGATGCCCGCAATCGCGCCACGATTTCGAACGGGGTTCCAGGCTATCGTCCCGCGCACGCTCGCGCCTGATCGCGCAGCACAGCGTAATCGGCGAGCCAGTCCGGGATCAACGCCCCCCTCGGGCAGCGCCGCCACTTCTCCCGCCACGCGCGCCTGCTCGGCCTGGCTGTACGCCACCACGGGCGGGCAGGCGCCGGGCGGGGCGTCAGAACTCACCCCCGCGCAGGCGGTCAAGAAGTTCGTCGCGGCTGCGAGGGCGGCGGCTGGCCGCGTCCAGCATCTGGCGGTGGATGACATCGTTGCGCTCCAGTGTTTCGAGCCGCTCCGCAGCACGGCCTGCGCGCTCGGCTGAAATGCAGGGCTGTCGCCGACAGCCTGGAAGTAGCCGGGGAGTGGCTGATCACCTTCACCCCGCTCGATCCGGCGCAATGGAAAGCGGCACGGACCACCAACGCCATCGAACGCTTGAACGAGGAGTTCCACCGAAGGATCAAGACCCAGACCGTGCTGCCCTGCGCCGAAACCGTGCCGATGCTGCTCTGGGCCTTGCTGGCTTCCGGTCAGATCAAAATGCGCAAGGTGGACGGGTGGCAGACCCTCGACAAACCGATCAAGCCCATGCCCCTTGACCTCGCTGCCTGATCAGGCCTGAATCGCACCGCTCGGAGGACGCCGCCAGAGAATTTCCACCACTTTCGAGACGCAACCCATGGGCATGCGTATCATGCTCAGGATTACATCCGACCATGGGTTCAGGTCACAGCGCCGACAGGGTGGTCACCAGGAGATACCGCGCGCTTGAAGGCGCATTGCGATCGCGGTTTTCAGAGGGGTTGCTTGAAAGGTGTGTACTAAGGTTTGGGCTCACCGACATTCACAGCCAGAACAGGGCGGTTGCTACGAGCGCCGCGGCTGAGAGAAGCAGGTTTGAGGCTGGTTCTATCGGTCCACCGTGCTGGACGATTTCTCATCCTCTCCGGGACGCGGATGGTCGGGTTCGCGGGCGTCATCAGACTGGCCCGCGCGCCGAGCACGCCATGGCGCAGGTCGGTGTCGAGACCGTCCTCGCGCAGCCATTCCCGAGAACACCCCCACCCCTGACAACCTGCCGGGCCTCAGCCCGCATGATATCGCACTGTTGCCCGTCGAGCTGCTGGCAACCCTCCAGCACGACATCGACGAGCGTCTGGCGCGGACCACGGCTGCGAAAAACCGATGCGAACAGCGCAAGACCTGCCACCGAAGCTGACACGCCCCTGGCGCCGCGTCGGCGTCGGTGGGTGCGGGGGTCGCGTTCTCGGCCTCGACGCCTATGGCGGCAAGGCCTGCGCCGGTGGCGACCAGCGAGACGCCGTGGTCGCCACCGGTTTCGTGCCTCATGGGGTGGCCCTTGCGAGGCCTGCGCCGAACTCGTGCAAAGGTCCTTGGAGAGCCCCTGTGTAGTTGCGCCGCCACGCAGGAGCCCCCCCCGCCCGATTGCAGACGGGGAAGGTCGGCACAGGGGCGTTCACTTCAGGCCGCTGCCATCCGCGCATTGAAATCGCGCACGATCCGCTCGCCGGAACGAACAAGCTCTGCAATGTCGGCATCCGAAGGGGGTGCGACGAGTTGCCCGCCGCGTTTTTTCACCTTGCCTGCGACCATGACTGTATCGACGTCCGCAGCATTGGCGTGAAACACGATTGACGCAACCGGGTCATGTACCGGAACCATGTTGAGCCGTTGCGTCCCAATCAGAGTGATATCCGCCTGCTTGCCCGGAGTCAGCGAACCGATCCGCTTCTCCATCCCAAGCATGCGCGCACCGCCCATGGTGGCCCATTCGAGCGCTTCTTCCGTGCGGATGCTGACTTGATCGGGGGCGACGCCGTGCACGGCGCGATGCGCGAGATTGTCTTCATGACGGGCAGCCTGAAGGGTCATGCGGGTGACCGTGAACATCTCTGCGGCGATCCCGGACTCGACATCCGAGCCGACAGATAGCTGCGCGTTGCCGCCCCGCGCCCTTACCCGCGATGTCAGACCGTCACCGAAGCCCATCTGCATCTCGATCTCGATGGTGGGGGTGACGCTCAAGCCCTGAGCCACGACAAGATCGACATCCTCGTCATCCAGCCCGTTGCCATGCACGATGTTGAATTGTGAACCCAACAGTCCCTGCTCATGCAGCTTCTGGAATCCCTTGTGCGCCAGCATCTTGCCGCTGACATGCATGCTGGCGACCAAACCCAGATCGCGGGCAAGACGGAAATCATGATTGCAGACCTCCTGGACGCTCATCTGCGGCCCTAGGATTGCGAGCCCCATGGTGACAAGCCCCTCATCCGCAGCAAGCCGCCCCTTGCGCAGCGCCTCTACCCGATCGCGGGGCATTGGCACTTCGCTGAAATGGGGTTGACCGGGCTTGGGGTCGGGCTTGGGCGAGCCATGCAGAAAGACGGCCCGCACACCCGTGCTTTCCAACCCGTCGATGGCGGCATGGCTATGATCGTCGGTCGGATTGTTATGGCACCAGTCCGCCATGGTCGTGGTGCCGGAATAGAGCTGATACAGCGCCCCCATGCGGTTGGCGATGCGGATGTCATCGGGCATGAACAGGGTCGCCAGCCCGGCATGCATCGCTTTCAGGTAATGCGGGATGGTCCAGTCCGCGGCAACCCCGCGCAGCCCTGTCTGCCATGTGTGGATATGCGCATTCACGAAACCGGGCATGGCGATCATGCCCTCGGCCTCGATGATATCGGCACCTGCGGGCGCGGTGATCGGGCTGGCAGATACCTCGATGATGCGATCATCCTCGATCAGGATATCACCCCGCTTCAAGGTGCCGATTTGTGGATCAACCGACACGATGGCGGCATTGCGGATCAGTGTGTGTGGCATGGAAACCTCGTTCATTGTCAGGGTGGAGTTGCGCGGTGCCCGCCTAGAGCAGCACCAGCGCAAGCGGCGGGAACATGATCAGCA
>PXES01000096.1 GCA_003564655.1 Paracoccaceae bacterium | reverse complement strand
GACCGGGTGTCGGTGATGAAGAACGGCCAGCTTATCGGCACCGAACGGGTCGAGGATGTGAGCGAGGATGACATCCTGTCGATGATCATTCTCGGCAAGAAGGCGCCAGAGGCCGTCTGATGTATCTGGGTCTCGATCTTGGAACGTCCGGCCTCAAGGGTCTGGTGATTGACGAGGCGGGGGCCGTCGTGGCCGAGGCAAGCGCGCCCCTGCGCCTGTCGCGCCCCCTGCCCGGCTGGTCCGAGCAGGACCCGGCCGACTGGATCTCAGCGGCCGAGGGCGTGCTGCGCGCGCTTTCCAGGCAGGTCGATCTTGGCGCAGTGGCGGGGATCGGGCTTTCCGGGCAGATGCACGGGGCCACGGCTCTCGATGCCTCGGACAAGGTGCTGCGGCCCTGCATCCTTTGGAACGACACCCGCGCGCACGCACAGGCCGCAAAGCTGGACGCCGACCCCCAATTCCGCGCCATCAGTGGAAATATCGTCTTTCCGGGCTTCACCGCGCCGAAACTCGTCTGGATGGCCGAGGAGGAGCCAGAGCTCTTCGCACAGGTGGCCCGCGTACTGCTGCCCAAGGACTATCTGCGGTTGTGGTTGACCGGAAGCCATGTCGCCGAAATGTCGGACGCGGCGGGGACAAGCTGGCTCGACACTGGCGCGCGCGACTGGTCGGACGACCTGCTGGCCGCGACCGGGCTGGGCCGCGATCACATGCCCGCGCTGGTCGAGGGGGCCGCCGCCTCGGGCGGGCTGCGCGCGGCACTGGCGCGGGAATTCGGGCTGCGCGCAGGCATCCCCGTGGCCGGTGGGGCGGGCGACAATGCGGCCACGGCCATTGGCCTCGGCATTGCGCGCGGCGGGCAGGGCTTCGTCAGCCTCGGCACCTCGGGCGTTCTGTTTGCCGCGACCGATGGTTACGCGCCTGCGCCCGAGACGGCCGTGCACAGCTTCTGCCATGCCCTGCCGGGCACATGGCACCAGATGGGGGTGATCCTGGCGGCCACGGATGCGCTCAACTGGTTCGCGGGGCTGGCGGGCACCGACCCGGCCACGCTGACCGGCACACTCGGCACGCTGCGCGCCCCGGGTCACGCGTTGTTCCTGCCCTATCTGGGGGGCGAACGCACGCCGCTGAATGACGCGACCATCCGCGCTGCGTTTCTGGGGCTTGAACACGCCACCGACCGCGACGCCGCAACCCGCGCCGTGCTCGAAGGCGTTGTCTTCGCCCTGCGCGACTGCCGCGACGCGCTGGCGGCGACGGGCACGCGGCTCGAGACGCTGATCGCGGCAGGCGGGGGCGCGCGCTCGGACTACTGGCTCGCCGCGCTGGCCACGGCGCTCGACCTGCCCATCCTCGTACCGCAGGCGGGCGAATACGGCGCGGCACTGGGCGCCGCACGGCTGGGGCGGATGGCTGCAACCGGCGAAGGCCCGGAGGCCATGCCCCTGCCCCCCATCGCCCGTGAGATCGCCCCCGACCCTGCCCTGACCGACGCCTTCAGCGCCGCACACGGCCGTTACCGGGCCGCACAATCAGCCATCAAGGATCTGACATGACAGAGTTTTTCGCAGACATCCCGAAGCTTGCCTTCCAGCCGGATGCCACGGACGAGTTCGCTTTCCGCCATTACAACCCCGACGAGGTTATCTTGGGGCGGCGGATGGAAGACCATCTGCGCTTTGCAGTCTGCTACTGGCACAGCTTCGCCTGGCCCGGCGGCGACCCGTTCGGGGGCCAGACCTTCCAACGCCCCTGGTTCGGTGACACGATGGACCATGCGCGACTGAAAGCCGACACGGCGTTCGAGATGTTCCGCATCCTCGGCGTGCCGTTCTTCTGCTTCCACGACGCCGATGTCCGCCCCGAAGGTGCGAGCTTCGCCGAGACAACGCGCAATCTCGAGGAGATCACCGAGTATTTCGCCGCCAAGATGGAGGCCGGAGGGCCGAAGCTACTGTGGGGCACGGCCAATCTGTTCAGTAACCGCCGTTTCATGGCGGGTGCTGCGACCAATCCCGACCCCGACATCTTCGCCTATGCCGCTGCGACCGTGAAGACCTGCATGGACGCCACTCACCGGCTTGGCGGCGCGAATTACGTCCTCTGGGGCGGGCGCGAGGGGTATGAGACCCTTTTGAACACCGACCTGCGCCGCGAGATGGAGCAGATGGGCCGCTTCCTGTCGATGGTGGTCGACTACAAGCACAAGATCGGCTTCAAGGGCACGATCTTGGTCGAGCCCAAGCCGCAGGAGCCGACCAAGCACCAGTATGATTACGATGTCGCCACCTGCTACGGCTTCCTGCAGCGCTTCGGGCTGGAGAAGGAGGTGAAGCTAAATATCGAGCAGGGCCACGCGATCCTCGCGGGGCACAGCTTCGAGCATGAGCTGGCACTCGCCGCGAGCCTGGGCGTGCTGGGGTCGATCGACATGAACCGCAATGATTATCAATGCGGTTGGGACACCGACCACTTCCCCAACAACGTGCCCGAGGTGGCGCTGGCCTATTACGAGGTGCTGCGCGCGGGCGGATTCACCACGGGCGGCACGAATTTCGACGCCAAGCTGCGGCGCCAGTCGCTCGACGCGGAGGATCTGATCCTCGCCCATGCCGGTGCGATGGATGTCTGCGCGCGCGGGCTGAAGGCCGCCGCCGCGATGCTCGAGGACGGCAAGCTCGAGGCCGCGCGGTCTGCGCGCTATGCGGGCTGGGACCGCCCCGAGGCGCAGGCGATGCTCGGCAGCGATCTGGAGAGTATCGCCGCCGATGTGCTGGCACGTGGGCTGGCCCCGCAGCCGGTCTCGGCGCGGCAGGAACGGCTCGAGAACCTCGTCAACCGTTTCGTGTAAGCGGCGTCACCCGTACCCTATGGCCCCGCCAAAGCGCCCTCGGGGCGTGCGGGGGCGGGTGGGTGGGCGCGGCCCGAGGGCGCTTTGAGCGCACGCGCGCGCCCGGGCCCGAGGCTCAGGCGCCGACTTCCGGGCCGGGGCAGATCAGCGGGCGATCGGATTGCCGCACCTCATAGAGTTCGGTCGCCGCGCCCTCGCCCATGAAGCGCGCATTCAACCCCGCCTCGCCGCGCCAGAAGATCCAGCAATGCTCTTCACCCGGGTGGTCGTCATAGATGAAGCAGATCTGCTCGTCGCGGTCGAACCAGCGCCCCTCGCGGCATTCCTCGCCCAGAAACTGCCAGGTCGTGCGGCGGCTAGGGCGGAATTCCTCGACCCCGTAAGGTGCGCCCTGAAAGCCGAAGGTCAGCGTGCGGCCCGTCACATAGCTCTCGAACTCCTCGGCGCTCATCGGCTCTTGCGCGGCCAACGGACCGGCCAGCAGAGCCGCCAGCCCCAGGCATCCCAGATGGCGTATCACGGTCATTGCGTTTCTCCCTCAGCGACCGCGCGCAGGCGGTCAAGGCGCGGGTTCATCATGCGAAACCACAGCGGCGGCACAAGAGCGATCACGCCCATCGCGGGTAAACTGTATGGCAGAACCGGCATGTCCGCGCCAAGCCGCAGCGCCGGAAAGGGCCGCGCCGGATGGGCGTGGTGGTCGGAATGGCGGGTGACATTGACCGTCATCAGCGAGGTGAACCAGTGCGGGCTGTTCCAGCTATGCTGCGGCCCCTGCGGCTCATACCCCCCATCGTCAAGGCGCGCACGGGCCAGGCCGTAATGCTGCAGGTAATCGACCATCGCGTGCTGCACCTGCGCATAGATGCCCAAGCCCACAAGCGCCGCCACCCCCGCCCAGCCGAAACCGGCCCCCGCCAGCGCCACGAACAGCAGCGCGCCCAGGCCATACTCCCAGAACGGATTGCGCCGCCCGCTTTGCCCGGCGCGGCGACGCTCGACCGCGAAGGCGCCGCGCAGATTGCCCCAAATGCTGCGCGGCAGGTAGCGGTAGAAACTGATGCCGCGCGGTGGAAAATTCGGGTCGGCGGGGGTGGCCACATGGGGGTGGTGCAGCAGCCGGTGGCTGGTGGTGACATGGCCATAGAGCATCGAGATGAACACCCATTTGCCTAGGGCAAACATCCCGCGCTGGCGGCGGTGGATCAGCTCATGCGCATTGGCGACGCTGACCTGTCCGATATAGAGGCCCGCGCCAAGGAACAGCGCCACCCGCTCGGAACTGCCCAGCCCGGTCGCGCCTGCCAGCCCCGCCACGGCGAGCCCCAGCAGCGTAAAATGCCCCAGTGCAAGCGCGACCGACAGCGCATCCGCCGCGCGCATCGTCTCTGCGTCATCGGCGGGCAAGGTGGTCCAGCCGATCACCTCATCCGCCGCGAAGGCCAGCACCGAGACCCAGATCAGCCCCGCCCAGACCCAGATGCCGCCCCACAGCGCCCCCAGCCCCAGAAGGGGCAGCGGCGCAAGCGCGACAAGCGCGAAGGGCAGCAGCGCAATCATGCGGGCCTCCGTGAAGCGGATCTAGCGCTGATATAGCATGGCAGCGCGGGCCGCACAGCGGCGCGAGATGTCTCACCGCGTGCGCGGTGCTTTTCTTCGGGCGGGGCATGGGGTAGCTCTGGGCGAGCCATCCTTACAGGGAGCCGCGCGCGCCATGTCGTTCTTCACAAAGCTCAAGGAACGCATGTTCCGCTCGTCCTCGAAGCTCGATGCCGGGCTGGAGGCGCTGGTCGAGGAGGGCGCGGAAGAGGCCACTGATGCCCCGCCGCAGGCGGCGCCCAGCCCCTCGCCCGCGCCCGCGCCGCGCGCGAAGCCCAGCGACGCTCCCGAGGCCGCGCCGCGCGAGGATGCCCCGGCGTCGCCCGGCCTTCTGGGTCGCCTCGTCGGCCGCGACAGCGCCCCGCGCCGGGTGCTCGACGACGCCATGCTCGAAGACCTGGAGGATCTTCTTATCGGGGCCGATATGGGGGTCGAGACGGCCGCCCGCGTCGCCGCAAATCTTGCCGAGGGCCGCTTCGGTCGCCGCCTGAGCGTGCCCGAGATCAAAGCCGCGCTGGCCCAAGAGATCGCCCGCATCATGGAGCCGGTCGCCCGTCCCCTACCGCTTTACCCCTCGCGCCCGCAGGTGGTGCTGGTGGTGGGCGTCAATGGCGCGGGCAAGACCACGACCATCGGCAAGCTGGCCAGCCAGTTCCGCGCCGCCGGCAAGTCGGTGATGATCGCCGCTGGCGACACGTTCCGCGCAGCGGCGGTCGAACAGTTGCAGGTCTGGGGCGAACGCGCGGGCGTGCCGGTGCTGACCGCGCCCGAAGGCTCGGACCCGGCCAGCCTCGCGCATGACGCGCTGGCGCGGGCGCGGGCCGAGGGGGTCGATCTGCTGATGATCGACACGGCGGGGCGGTTGCAGAATCGCGCCGATCTGATGGAGGAGCTGGCCAAGATCTGCCGCGTGCTGCGCAAGACCGACCCCGAGGCACCGCATAACACGCTGCTGATCCTCGACGCGACGACCGGGCAGAACGCGCTGAACCAGGTCGAGATCTTCCGCAAGCTGGCCAATGTGACAGGGCTGGTGATGACCAAGCTCGACGGGACGGCGCGGGGGGGCGTGCTGGTCGCACTGGCCGACCGCTTCGGGCTGCCCATTCATGCCATCGGGGTGGGCGAGCAGATCGACGATCTGTCCCCATTCGACCCAGAGGAATTCGCCACCGCCCTGGTGGGCACTGCCGATCAGGCGTGACCGGTCGCGCCCGACAGCAGACGCGGATCCACCCCCATCCCGGACAGCGTGCCCGACCATTTCAGTGAATCTTCGGTCTCGAACACCAGCGCCGGGTTCGCATCGGCCAGAAGCCAGCCGCCCGCCTGCAATTCGCCCTCGAGTTGGCCCGCGCCCCAGCCCGCATAACCCAGCGCTGTCAGCGCCTGCGCCGGGCCCTGCCCGCGTGCCATCTCGGCCAGTATCTCGATCGAGGTGCTCAGCACGATACCCGCCGCCACCTCGGCGCTGCCCTCCTGCGTCTGCACATCGGGCGAATGCAGAACAAATCCGCGCGAGGTCTCGACCGGGCCGCCGAAATGAATCGCCATGTCGCCCGGCGGATCGCCCAGCCCCGTGTCGCCTCCAGGAAGCGGCAGGTCGAGATGCTCGAGCAGCTTCAGCAGCGTCAATTCGGACAACGGCTTGTTGACCATCACGCCCATCGCGCCCTCATCCGAATGGGCGCAGATCAGCACGACCGCATGCGCGAAGCGCGGATCGGGCATAGCGGGCATCGCGACCAGCAGCTTGCCGGTCAGGCTGTCGAGGGGCGCATCACTCGGGGTCATGCATTCAGCATGACGCGCATTCGCAGCCTTGCCAAGGGCTTCAGACGGCGCGATCTGTCGCGGCCATGCCGCAGACCGGTGCGGTCGCAGGGAAGTGACTTCTCTTCGCGAGCGGATAGCGGAATATCTGGCGCATGAGAATCACACGCGCCTTCTGCCTCGCCGCTCTGCTGGCCGCCCCGCTGTCGTTGCACGCGCAACCCAAACACCTGTCCGAGATAATCGAGGCGCAGATGCGCCCCGGCTGGCAGAGTGACAGCGGCACGCACATCATCGCGCTGCACCTCAAGCTCTCGCCCGATTGGATAACCTATTGGCGTCACCCCGGCGAAAGCGGCATCGCGCCGCGTTTCGACTGGTCGGGCTCGCGCAATCTGGCGCGGGCACGGGTGCACTGGCCAGAGCCAAAACTGCACATATCGGCCGGGTTTCTCAGCATCGGATATGCGGACGAGCTTGTCCTGCCCATCGAATTGACCCCCGAGCGCTCGGGCCAGCCGATCGAATTGGACGGCAGCGTGTTGATCGGCGTCTGCGCCGATATCTGCATTCCGGTCGATCTGCCGCTCCGGCTGGCCCTGTCTGGCCCCGGCAAACGCGACGCAACGATCCTCGAGGCGCTGGACCGGCGCCCGCGCGAGGCGCGCAGCGCCGGGCTGCGCGGTGTGGATTGCGATATCGCGCCCGACAAGCGCGGCCTGCGCCTCAGCGCGGTGCTCGACCTGCCGCAGCAGGGCTCTCGGGAGTTCGTGCTGGTCGAGCCTGGCGCGGGGGCGCTCCCCTCTCGCGCGCTCTCGACCGAGCGCAATGGCGCCTCAATCAGCGGCGAGAGCCTGCTGCAGTCCGGTGCGGGCGGCATAGACCGGTCGGCTGTGCGGGTCAGCATCGTCAGCGAAAACGGAATGCTCGAGCATCGCGGGTGCAGCATCGGGAACTGACACCGGCAGCGCCGGACAGCCCCTCCATCTGAAGGCATTCAGGGAACGGGCCTGCTCGGCAGCCACGCAACTTCGGTGTGCACCGATGATGGCTGCGCGGCCGCCATCCATAAGGCGAGGCGCATGGCGCTCGACCTTGCCGGGGCGGATCCGCCCGAGAGCTCTGTAATGGGCGATTGACGCCGATATGACCCTGGTGCTTTGGAACTGGAGCAGTGAAGGTTGTTCGCCTGAGATTATCAATGACGAGGGGCGGCTGAACAGGATGTGACAAGAGTGATGCGGTGCGAGGAAAGCGGAAACCCAGGAACCGGGCCTGTTGCAGCAGGATGACGTGCATTCTCGTAGCCGAGCAAAACGCGATCAAAGCGCCGTGATCCCGAGGTCCCCGCGGCAGGCGCTTCGTGGTGAACGGCCCAAAGCGGCCGGACAGGCGCAGCACAGACCGTCACGAAAGCGGCCTTCCGTTTGTGGCCTGACAACAGACGCAGATGCGGGGGCCTCGAATCCTGGCCGTACTGCTTGGCATTTCCGGGGTATTGGACTACAGCGCCCGTAGCGAACCTGGAGTCGGGTGCAAATCCCGGCTGGCTCTTCCGGCCGCCGATCCGCCGGACAAACTGAAATAACCGACGATAAAACCGATGCGCGCGCCTTCGCGGGCACGGTCAGGGACAGATTTCGCATGATGTCATTCGATACCTATCGCCGGCAGTGGACCGGCAACATTCGTGGTGACCTGCTCTCGGGGCTGGTTGTGGCGCTGGCGCTGATCCCCGAGGCGATTGCCTTTTCCATCATCGCCGGGGTCGACCCCAAGGTGGGGCTTTACGCCAGCTTCTCGATTGCCGTGATCACGGCCATCACGGGCGGCAGGCCGGGCATGATCTCGGCCGCGACGGCGGCGACCGCCGTGCTGATGATCACGCTGGTGCGCGATCACGGGCTGGAATACCTGCTTGCCGCGACCGTTCTGGCAGGGCTTTTGCAAATCGGCGCCGGAGTGACGGGCCTGAGCTTCGTCATGCGCTATGTATCGAAATCGGTGATGACCGGTTTCGTCAACGCACTCGCCATCCTGATCTTCATAGCGCAACTGCCGGAGCTTGACCCGCGCAACGTCACCTGGATCACCTATGTGATGGTCGCAGGCGGGCTCGCGATCATCTACCTGTTTCCGCGGCTAACGCGCGCCGTTCCCTCGCCGCTGGTCACGATCATCGTGCTGACAGCGCTGGTCTGGGCACTGGGCCTCGATGTGCGCACGGTGGGCGACATGGGCGCGCTGCCGGATACGCTGCCGGTCTTTCTGCTCCCCGACATTCCGCTGACGCTGGAAACGCTGCTGATCATCCTGCCCTATTCAACCGCGATTGCCGTCGTGGGCCTGCTGGAAAGCCTGATGACGCAGAATATCGTCGATGATCTGACCGACACCACATCGAACCGCGATCAGGAATGCGTGGGTCAGGGGCTCGCCAATACCGCCACGGGCTTCATCGGCGGGATGGCGGGCTGTGCGATGATCGGGCAGTCGATCATCAACGTCAAATCCGGCGGGCGCGGGCGGCTTTCATCCTTTGTGGCGGGGGTGTTTCTGCTGATCCTTGTGGTGGGGCTGGGCGATCTGGTCAGCATCATCCCCATGCCCGCGCTGGTGGCGATCATGATCATGGTCAGTATCGGCACCTTTTCCTGGTCTTCGATCGGCAACCTGCGCACGCATCCGCGCTCGAGTTCGGTGGTGATGATCGCCACGGTGGCCACGGTCGTCTATACTCACAACCTGGCCATCGGCGTTCTGGTGGGCGTGCTTCTGTCGGGTATCTTCTTCGCGGGCAAGATCGCGCAGCTCTTCCGCGTCACCAGTGACATCAGCCCGGACGGGCGGGTCCGCACCTACCGGGTCGAAGGGCAGATGTTCTATGGCTCGGTCGAGGATTTCATGGCTGCCTTTGACTTCAAGGAGGCCCCCGAGCAAGTGGTCATTGACGTAAGCCGCGCGCATATCTGGGATATCTCCTCGGTGCAGGCGCTGGACATGGCGGTGCTGAAATTCCGCCGCGACGGGGCGGAGGTCGAGATCATCGGCATGAATGATGCCTCGGAAACGCTGGGCGACCGGCTGGGTGTCCATGACAAGCCCGGCGCGCTGGACAAGCTGAGCGCACATTGAGGGGGGATGCAGGAAGATGAGTGACAAGATTATCGCTCTGGTGGATGGGTCGATCTATGCGGCCTCGGTTTGTGATCATGCCGCATGGATCGCAGGGCGCACAGGGGCATCGGTCGAGGTGCTGCATGTTCTGGGCCGCCGTGAGGGTGCCGAGACGCGGGACCGGTCCGGCGCCATCGCGCTTGGCGCCCGCACGGCGCTTCTGAATGAACTGGCGGCACTGGATGCGCAGCGCGCGAAACTGATGATGGAGCGCGGGCGCGCGCTTCTGGATGACGCCCGCGTGAAACTGCAAGAGGGTGGTCTGGCCGAGATCACCACCCGCCTGCGCCACGGCGACATTGTCGAGACTGTAGCCGAGATCGAGGATCAGGCCCGCGTCATCGTGATCGGCAAGCGCGGCGAAGCGGCGGATTTCGCCACTGGCCATCTGGGGGCTAATCTGGAACGCATTGTGCGCAACGCGCGCAAACCAGTGCTGGTCGCCTCCCGCGCCTTTCGCCCGATCCAGAAAGTGCTGGTCGCATTTGATGGCGGCACATCGGCACAGAAGGCCATCGATCACATCGCGCGCAGCCCGGTGTTTCAGGGGCTGGAAGTACATGTCGTGACTGTGGGCAATGCGACACCAGAGGTCTCGAAGGGTCTGGAAAATGCCCGTGCGATGCTCGGTGCTGCCGGGATTACAGCGGAAACATTGGTTCTGCCCGGCCAGCCGGAAACAGCGCTGGCGCGGCTGGTCGAGGAGGCCAGTTTCGACATGCTGGGGATGGGGGCCTATGGCCATTCCCGCATCCGCAGCCTGATCATCGGCTCGACCACCACCGCAATGATCCGCGCCTGCAAGGTGCCGCTGGTCCTGATGCGATGAGCTTGGTGCAGTATGCCTTGCACCGCATGGGGATTTTCTGCGCATGCCGGCCAACGCCGATAGGCGAAATACGCCGATGCTTGCTGAACCAACCCTTCCGGGGATAGCTGATGACGAACGACTTGCCGCGCTGGCCAAGGCGTTGGCGCACCCTGCACGGCTGAAGATCCTGGCGCTGCTGGCGCGCACGCCCGGCTGCATTGGCGGGGCATTGTTGCGCAACTAGCGCTTGAGGCGTGACTGCCCCTTTCCCCGTCAACCACCCGCCCCGAACAAACCTCACGTTCGTACTGACTGAGTATGGCAAGCCTTTTTCGGCACCGGAGTTTGGCGACTGGATGCGTGAGATGAGTGGCGCAGCCGGACGTCCGGCCTGCACGTCGCGCGGGCTGCGAAAAGCTTGTGCAAGGCGCTTGGCAAAAGCAGGCTGTAGCAACCAAGAAGTCAAGGCCATCACTGGCCATGAAACTGAAGCCAAGGTGGCGCGATAAACGAGAGCAGCCGATCAAAGACTGATGGCCCAAAACGCCATGGACAGACCGCTCAAAACCAGAGATCGGGCCGTGTCTGCTAAACACTCTGCCAAATTTGCAGGTTGGAGACGTAACCCACTGGGAACCAAAAACACTTGGGAGATAGTGGCAGCCCGTAGGG
>PXES01000035.1 GCA_003564655.1 Paracoccaceae bacterium | reverse complement strand
GTGACAGCATGGGCCAAGGGTTTTTCCGAGTCAATATCAGGGGTTTGGCGCGAACACCTGTCGCGCGCCCTGCCGCCTACCAGCGCAGCAGCACCGCGCCCCAGCTCAGCCCGCCGCCGATGGCCTCGGTCAGCACCAGATCACCGGGGCGCAGGCGGCCTTCGGTATTGGCAACCGACAGCGCCAGCGGGATCGAGGCGGCCGAGGTGTTGCCATGGTCCTGCACCGTGACGACGACCTTTTCCATCGGCAGGCCCATCTTCTGCGCCGTGCCCCGGATGATGCGCAGATTGGCCTGATGCGGCACCAGCCAGTCGACATCGCTCGCCTGCAGGCCGGCGCGGTCGAGCACGGTCTGCGCGGTGGCGGCGAGCTTCTCGACGGCGTGGCGGAACACTTCGCGCCCCTGCATGCGCAAGACACCCGCCTGGCCATTGCGCGACACGCCGCCATCGACATACAGCAGTTCGCGATACTGCCCGTCCGAGTTCAGGTCGCAGGCCAGCACGCCGCGGTCGTCGCTTTGCCCGGTGCCCGGCAGCCCCTCGAGCACCACCGCGCCCGCGCCATCGCCGAACAGCACGCAGGTCCCGCGGTCGGACCAGTCGAGGATGCGCGAGAAGGTCTCGGCGCCGATGACAAGCACGCGGCGAGCCTGTCCGGCGGCGATCAGCCCCGAGGCATTGGCCAGCGCGAAGACGAAGCCCGCGCAGACCGCCTGGATATCGAAGGCAAAGCCGCTGGTGATGCCCAATCCCGCTTGCACCTGCGTCGCCACGGCGGGAAAGGTGTAGTCGGGCGTCGAGGTGGCGACGATCACCGCATCGATCTGCCCGGCATCCATCCCGGCATTGGCCAGTGCCGCGCGGGCGGCATGGGTGGCGAGGTCCGAGGTGAATTCCCCCTCGGCGGCGAAATGCCGCCGCTCGATCCCCGAGCGCGAGACGATCCATTCGTCGCTGGTCTCGAGCTGCGCGGCGAATTCGGCATTGGGCACGATGCGGGCGGGCAGATAGTGGCCGGTGCCACGGATAACGGGGCGGATCGTCGTCATGCTTTGGCCTCGCCGGGTTCGTCATCGGCTGCATCGGGGGGATTGGCCTCGTCGAGTGTCTGCTGGTGCAGCCCGTCAGCGACCTTTGCCAGCCGGTCGGCCATACGTTCCTGAAAGCGCGATTCGGCCAGGCGGAAAGCGAGCTTGATCGCTGCCGAAACGCCGGTTGCATCGGCCGAGCCATGCGATTTCACGACTGTCCCGTTCAGGCCCAGAAACACGCCGCCATTCATGCGCCGCGGGTCCATGCTGCGCTTGAACCGGCGCAGCGGGCCGCTGGCCAGCCCCGCCGACAGGCGCGACCACAGGGTTGCCGTCAACTCGGCGCGCATCCGCTCGCCGATCAGCTTCGCAGTGCCTTCGGCGGTCTTGAGTGCGATATTGCCGGTAAACCCGTCGGTCACGATCACATCGACATGCTCGGCGGGCAGGTCGTTGCCCTCGACAAAGCCCACGAAATCGTAGCGCCCGATGGCGGCGGCGTCGGCGATCAGCCGCGCGGCCTCCTTGATCTCGGCGCGGCCCTTGTGCTCTTCGGTGCCGACATTCAACAGCCCCACGCGCGGGCGCGGCGCGTCAAAGGCGTTGCGGTAATAGGCGGCCCCCATCAGCGCGTATTGCAGTAGCGATTCCTCGTCGGCGCGCACATCGGCCCCGACATCGAGCATGGTGTTGAAGCCCGACCTCCCGCGCGAGGGCCACAGGCACGCAATCGCCGGGCGGTGCACGCCGCGCAGCTTGCGCAGCCGCAGCATCGACACGGCCATCAGCGCGCCTGTGTTGCCGCAGGACACCGCCGCCTGCGCCGCGCCGTCCTGCACGGCCGACAGGCACGCCCACATCGAGGTCGCGCGGCCATGGCGCATGACATTGGCGGGCTTGTCGTCCATGCTGACCACATCGGGGCTGTGGACGATCCGGGTGATCCCGCGCAGCGACGCAAACTCTGCCAGCAGCGGCGTCAGCGCGGCCTCGTCCCCATGTAGGATGAATGCGATGCGGTCATTGCGCGCCGCCGACAGCGCGCATCCGGCAATAACTGCGGCGGGCCCCTCGTCGCCGCCCATGGCATCGACAGAGACTGTTATCCTGCCGCCTTGCGGCGTTGTCATGCCTTGCGGCGCGTCAGCCATGTTTCATCCGGGTGCGATGCGGGCTCACGCCGCGTCGTCGTCCAGATCCACTTCGCCCGACTGCGCCACGACTTCGCGGTCATTGTAGAAGCCGCAAGAGGGGCAGACATGATGCGGGCGCTTGAGTTCGCCGCAATTGGGGCATTCATTCGGGTTGGCCGCGACCAGAGCATCATGCGCGCGGCGCATGTTGCGGCGGGAACGGGTGACGCGGTTCTGTTGAACAGCCATTTCGGACCTCGGTTGTCAAAACATCGCAGCTTTCCGGGGCAGGGCGCGGACAGGCTGGACGCAAAGGCGGATTGAACGATTTCGCGGGCCTTACACGCATTGCGCCGCGCTTCCAAGCCCAGATCGCATGAGCCGCTGAAAATAATGCTGCCCTTGTGGGGGCGCAAGCGCAATCGCGCGGGACCCGCAATGCTCAGGTATCGCCCGAGTCGGGGCCGCGCAGCTTTCCCTTCAGCCCCGCAAGCGCGGCGAAAGGGTTGGGGCGCGCGTCATCCAGATCGGCGGCACCCGCCGGGGCGCTGCGCATCGCCCCCTCGGGCGCCAGCTCGGCCCCGTCGGCACGCGGAAAATCCGGCAGCGCCAGCGCCAGGGCCTCGAGCGCCAGCACGCTCAGGTCGATGGTGCTGCCCAGCGGCTCGAGCGTGTCATCCTCGGGCATCTCGATCTCCTGCCCGTCGGGTTCGGGCATTTCGGCGAGGAAGCGGCGGGTGACGATCTCGTCAATGCGCGTGGTGACCGGCGCCAAGGTGATCGCGCAAGACTGCACCACGGTCGCGCCCAACTCGGCGCGCAGCGCCCAGTCGTCGCGCCCCTGTGGTGAAAGCCGCCCCTGAAACCGGAACTTGCGCAGGCCCTCCAGCCCCAGCACATCGGCGATGCGGGCGCACAGCGCGGCATCGGGGCGCAGGTCGAAGGACAGCGGCTTGCGCGCGTCGAGCTGCGCGACCCGGATCGGCATGCTTAGAGACAGGGTGGTGATGTCGGTGCGGCCCTCATCCATGCGCGGCGGGTCCTTTTTGTGACGCTTTCCCGTCGGATATAGGCGATGACGTTCCTTTCTTGAAGTGTAACGCGTCCTTCTGTATCCCGTGTGCACCGGCAGCCCGCGAAGGCGGGCGTCGGGCGGCAGGGACACGGATGCGCCGCGCGGGGCCGACCGTCGCGCGCATCTGGCAGCAGGACAGGGCATAGACATGAAGGTTCGGGCAATCTGGCTGGGGGTTCCGCTGCTGTTATTCGTGCTGGCAAGCTGCAGTCCGGTCAAGCGGTTCCACGGCTATGCGCCCGACGACATGCAACTTGCCGAGATCGAGGTCGGCCGCGACACGCGCGAGAGTGTCGCCGAAAAGATCGGGCGTCCCGGGATGACCGGCGTGATGGAAGGGTCGGGCTGGTATTATGTGCAGTCCGACTGGATAGAACGCGGCTGGCGCGCGCCCGAAGAGGTCAACCGCGAGGTCGTGGCGATTTCCTTCGACGGCAGCGACCGTGTCACGAATATCGAGCGCTTCGGGCTCGAGGCGGGCGAGGTCGTGCCGCTGTCACGCCGTGTGACAACGCCTGAAACGCCGACCGGCGCGCTGCTGCGGCAATTGCTGCGCAATATCGGCCAGTTCACGCCCGGCCAGCTTATCGGCAACTAGCGGGTCGCGGGCGGGGCACGATGATGCGAACGCCCCATCCCGCCAGTGCCCATGTCGACCCGGCCGCGCCGCGCACGGAGTTCACTATCGGACGCCTGCGGGTCGGGCCGGTCACCGATCCGGGCGCGATGCAACAGGTGCAGGCCTTGCGCCAGATGCGGTTTCGCGGGCGCCGGGACGGCAGCGATCTGGACCGCTTCGACCCGCTTTGCCGGCATCTGCTGGTCCGTGACGGGACCAGCGGGCAGGGGGTGGCCGCAGCAAGGCTGCGCCCGCTGGCCGATGCCGCGACGATGGCGGCCAGCTATACGGGCCAATTCTTCGCGCTGGGCCATCTGGCCACGCGGCGACTGCTCGAGATCGGGCGCATCTGCATCGCCGACACGGCCCGGCAAGACCCCGATGTGGCGCGCGCCCTGCTCGCCGGGCTGACGCGGCAGGCGATGGTCCTGCGCGCCGATATGCTGGTGGGCTGCGCCTCGTTCAGTGGCGCCGACCCGCAGCGCCACGCCCCCGCGCTGGCCTATCTGGCCGCGCACCATATCGGCCCGGAAGCATTGCGCCCGCCGCGCCGCGATCCGGCGGCTGTCGCGCTGGGGCAGCAGGGCGCGCGGGCCACGCGTCGGGGGCTGCGCGCGGTCCCGCCGCTGTTGCGGATGTATCTGGGCATGGGCGGCTGGGTGTCGGATCATGCGGTCCGCGACCCGGACCTTGATACGCTGATCCTCTTTACCGCGGTCGAGACCGCACGTATTCCCCCCGGACGGCTGCGCGCGTTGCAGGCGCTGGCGCTGGGTTGAGCGCACGGGCAAGCGCACGGGCAAGGATAACCCGCCACGGCGTTGCCATCCGCTCTGGAATGATTAAATTTCCACTATCCGCAGTGCCGTCGAGGAGCCACGACATGCCGACCCGTCCCCACACGCAGGAGCAGCTGACGACCCTCGACCCGGTCTGGCAACGGATCCGCAAAGAGGCTGCGCAGGCCATTATCGACGAGCCGCTGATGGGCGGCATCTTCCACTCGTCCGTGTTGCATCACAAATCGCTCGAACATGCGCTGGCCTTTCGTCTGTCGCAAAAGCTCGCCTCGGCGGAGCTGTCCGAGCAGATCCTGCGCGAGATCATGGACGCCGCCCATGCTGACGCGCCCGAACTGGGCGAGGCCGCGCGCGCCGATATCGTCGCCACTTTCGAGCGCGACCCCGCCTGCACCCGCTTTCTCAAGCCGCTTCTGTATTTCAAGGGGTTTCAGGCAGTGCAGGCCTACCGCATCGCGCATTGGCTCTGCGAGCAGGGGCGCACCGATTTCGCGAACCTGATCCAGATGCGGGTGTCGGAAGTCTTTGGCGTCGACATCCCCCCCGGCGCGCGCATCGGCAAGGGCATCATGATCGACCACGCCCATTCCATCGTCATCGGCGAGACGGCGGTGGTCGGCGACAATGTCTCGATGCTGCATTCGGTGACACTGGGCGGCACGGGCAAGGAAGATGGCGACCGCCACCCCAAGATCGGCTGCGGGGTGATGATCGGGGCCGGGGCCAAGGTGCTGGGCAATATCCGCGTGGGCGATTGCGCGCGGGTCGCGGCGGGGTCTGTGGTGCTCGAGGATGTGCCCGACCGCAAGACCGTGGCGGGTGTGCCCGCCCGCATCGTCGGCGAGGCAGGCTGCGCGCAGCCCTCGATGACCATGGACCAGCTCTTCCGCGGCGAGATCTGAGCGGGCGCGCGGCACATGGGACCGCCCGGGTCCCTGCGACGCGCCCCGTTGGATCTCCCGCCAATCTGCTGACGCTCCTCGCGTTTCCGCCTGCGCCCGACTGTCGCAAGCAATCCGCGCCGCTCTGTGCGTCTCGGCCGGTTGCGCTAGCTTCGCTTGTGACGCGAATCTGGTCGCAAAGCAGGGGGCATTGCGCGGTGATCTCGCGCAGCATGGCGGAGGTCGGGGCAGGGCGCAGCCCTTCCCGGGGGGAGGATGACGATGCGCAGAAAGCCGGCGCTTGATGCGGCAGATATCCGCATTCTCGCTGCGGTCCAGAAGCACGGGCAGCTCAGCAAGAGCCGCCTGGCCGAATTGGTCAACCTTTCGCCCACCCCCTGTTGGGAACGGTTCTCGCGCCTGCGCGAAGCCGGGTATATCCGCGGGTTTCACGCCGATCTTGCGCTCGACCGGATCGTGGACCTGGCGCAGATCATCGTCACGGTCGCGCTCGCCCATCATCGCCGCGCGGATTTCGAGCGGTTCGAGGCGCATATCCGCCAGATCGACGAGATCACGAGCTGCATCGCGACCAGCGGCGGAGTGGATTACGTCATGACCGTGCATGTCGCCTCGCTGGCCGCCTTTCACGACCTGATGGAGGAGCTGCTCGATGCCGAGATCGGCATCGACCGCTACGTGACCTTCATCGCCACGCGCGAGGTCAAGTCCGATCGCCCCGACATTGCGCGCCTGACCGGGCGTGCGGGCGGGTCGGCGGGCGGGCAGGCGGGCGGGCCGGGCAGCGCGCGGCCCCTCGGCGGGAATCGCGAGCCCGGCTGACGGGCTGCGAGAACAGACGGACCGGTACCCCCCGGAAATGAAGTCTGTTTGGTCCTGCGCCGCCGAGGAATTCGGGACATGTTCCAGAAATGCGGATGCTATCACTGTGGTCCGGCACAGCACGCCGCCCGCGACATGGCGCGGGCAGTCAGGGAGGACAGGATGCGCACCAGTTCTGACGATTACGGCTTCGGCACCCAGATCCGCAAATCCCCCTATTTCGACGCCACGCTGCGTTGGGGCGCGCAGGGCTTCTCGGTCTATAATCACATGTATATCCCGCGCGATTTCGGCGACCCGGAGGCGAATTTCTGGAACCTCATCAACGACGCGATCCTGTGTGATGTGGCGGTCGAGCGGCAGGTCGAGATCACCGGTCCGGATGCCGCGCGCTTCGTGCAGATGATGACCCCGCGCAACCTGTCGAAGATGCAGGTCGGCCAGTGCAAATACGTGCTGATCACCAATGCCGAGGGCGGCATCCTGAATGACCCGATCCTGTTGAGGCTGGCTGAAGATCACTTCTGGCTGTCGCTGGCCGACAGCGACATCCTGCTGTGGGCCCAAGGTTTGGCGGTGCATTCGGGGATGGATGTCACCATCCGGGAACCGGACGTCTCGCCGCTGCAGTTGCAGGGCCCGAAATCGGGCGAGATCATGCGCGCGCTCTTCGGCGACGAGATCATGGAGCTGCGCTATTTCTGGTGGCGCGAGGCGACGCTCGACGGCATCCCGCTGATCGTCTCGCGCACCGGCTGGTCGTCGGAGCTGGGCTACGAGATCTATCTGCGCGACGGCAGCCGCGGCAATGCGCTGTGGGAGCGGATCATGGCCGTGGGCGTACCGCTGGGGCTGAAGCCCGGCCACACCTCGACCATCCGCCGGATCGAGGGGGGGATGCTGTCCTACCACGCCGATGCCGATGCGCAGACCAACCCCTATGAGCTGGGCCTCGACCGGCTGGTCGATCTGGAAATGGAGGCCGATTTCATCGGCAAGGCGGCGCTGCGGCACATCCGCGATACCGGCGTCACGCGGCGGCAGGTGGGGCTGATCCTCGATACCGACCCCTTGGCCGCGCCGAATACGCGCTTCTGGCCGATCCGCGCGGGCGGGGCGGAGCAGGGCAAGGTGACATCGGCGGTCTACTCGCCGCGGCTCGGGGCGAATATCGCGCTGGCGATGGTCGCGGTCGAACATGCGCATCTGGGCACCCGGCTCGAGGTGGTGCTGCCCTCGGGCCCGGTCGGCGCGCGGGTGGTCGAGCGGCCCTTCTACGACCCGAAGAAGCGCCTCGCCGCAGCCTGAGGCGCGGGCGCGGGCGGGGGTAGCGCCCGCTCGGGGTCCCCACCCGCCCTCCCACGACCCGCTCGCGGGCGCTCGCCTCCGTTCCGGAGGCGGTGGGCCGCGCGGCCTGCGGCGGGGTGTCTGGTGGGCAGGTATAGGCCGTGCGCGGTGGCAACGCGAAGTTCATGCGCGACCCGAACTGCGGGGGCTCGGGAAAAGAAGCGCCCGCTCGAGGCCCCGCCCGCCCTCCCATGGCCACTCGCGGGCGCTTGCCCCCTGTCGGGGCCGGTAAGGGGGCAGATGCCGCGCGGCCCATGTGTCGGCGTATCGGCGTGTGAACGTCGCCAGAGAACGCAGCCGGATGTCTGCGCGCCGCGCTGATCTGCGCCCGTCACGGGGTGTGGTGCCTGTCAATGCCCGCTGCGCGGCGCGGCCCCTGGATCCATCGATGGTGATCCGCGCAGCAGCATGCGACATGCGAGGCGACCTGCATGGAGCCGGGCGACCGCGCCGTTCCCGCGCGCGGTGCCTGCCGCGCGGCTCGGCGCGGCCGCAGCCGATGGGCCATGCGTGGCGAGAACGGGGCCATCCTGGCGGACCGCTGGAAGCGTGTGCGCCATCTTCCCCCATCGCGGAGGCGCCATCCGGGCGGGCACCCTGCCGTCACCCGGTCGGTGGCGGGCGCGCAGCGCTGCCGCGTGCGACCCCGCGCGGCGGTCGGCGCGTGCGGGTCGAAAGCCCTTGCCAGCCTGCGCCCCCCCCTCTACCTTCGCCGCCAAAATCTTCAGGGAGACCGGAGTCATGACCGCAGCCCCGCGTTCCGCGCGCCTTTTACTCGCCGCCCTTGGCCTGGCGCTTGGCCTGGCGCTTGCCCTGCCCGCCACAGCCCAGACCGATGGTGTGCTGACCCGGCAATACGAGGATGGCGGAATCTATGAGGGCGAGTTCCGTGACGGGCTGCAGCATGGCACCGGCACCTACCGCCTGCCCAACGGGTTCGAGTATACCGGCGAGTGGGTCGAGGGCGAGATCAGCGGCGAGGGCGTGGCGCGCTACCCCTCGGGCGCGGTCTATGAGGGCGAGTTCGCCGCCGGGCGCCCGCATGGGCAGGGGCGGATGACCTTTGCCGACGGCTCCACCTATGACGGCGAATGGGTCGATGGCACGATCGCCGGGCAGGGGGTTCGGGTGTTCGCCAATGACTCTGTCTATGAGGGCAGTTTCGCCGAGGGCCAGCCGCATGGCGAGGGGGTCCTGACCCGCCCCGATGGTTACCGCTACGAGGGCGACTGGCGCGATGGGGTGCGCGCCGGGCAAGGGCGGATCACCTATCCCGACGGCTCGATCTTTGAGGGCGAGATGCGCGACGACCTGCGCCACGGGACCGGCGTGCTGGAGACGCCTGACGGGCTGCGCTACGAGGGCGACTGGGCCGAGGGCGAGTTGCACGGGCAAGGCGTGCTGACCCAGGCGAATGGCGATGTCTACACCGGCGGCTTCCGCGCCGGGCTGCGCGAGGGCGAGGCGCGCGTCGAGCAGGCCGACGGGCTGGTCTTCGAGGGCAGTTTCGTCAACGACATGCGCGAGGGCGAGGGGCGGTTGACCGGGCCTGACGGGTATCTCTACGAGGGGGCCTGGGTAGCCGGGCGGATCGAGGGCGAGGGGCGGCTGGTGCAGCCCGACGGTTCGGAATATGTCGGCCAGTTCCGCGACGGGCTGCCCGACGGCACCGGCACCATCACCTATGCCGATGGCGCAAGCTATGAGGGCGCGTGGTCCGAGGGCCAGTTCGAGGGCGAGGGGCGCGCGGAATTCGCCGATGGTGCAGTCTATGAGGGCGGCTTCGTGCGCGGCCTGCCCGAGGGGACCGGGGTGATGACCTTTGCCGACGGGCGTGTCTATACCGGCGCGTTCGCAGGCGGCGAGCTGCATGGCGAGGGCGAGATGGTCTATCCTGACGGCTCGGTCTACACCGGCCGCTTCTCGGAAGGCGCGCGCCATGGCGAGGGGCGGATCGAGATGGCCGACGGTTTCGTCTATGAGGGCGAATGGGACAGCGGCCAGATCACTGGCGAGGGTGTGGCGAGCTATGCCTCGGGCGACGTCTATGAGGGCAGCTTCCGCGACGGTCAGCGCCATGGCACAGGCGTTTTGCGCTATGCGACGGGCGAGGTGCTTTCGGGCGAGTGGGAAGACGGGGACATGCTGGTCCGCGACGACGACGCGGAGGCCGGGGAAGACTGAGCCGATGGCGCGGATGCGGCGGAAATCCGAGTTGCCGGTCAAGACCTGCGCAGCGTGCGGTCTGCCCTTCACATGGCGGCGCAAATGGGCGCGCGACTGGGAAGCCGTGCGATACTGTTCCGAACGCTGCCGCCGTGCCGCGCGCGCCGGGGGCAAGGTGCGGGCGGCACCAGCGAAATGACAGGGGGCGCGCCGGGGTGAGGCGGTGCTGAATCGCGCTTTCGGGGGGCCGCCCGGCCATGCCCCTTCGCGGGCGCTGCCCGGGCGGGTGACCGGGCATCCTCTCGCAGGTCGGGAAACGCCGATTGGTGTTTGACGGCGGGCCGCGCTCTGTCCCGCATCTGCCCGCGATGGCCGTGCGACACGCCCCGGCCCGGCGCGGTCGCTGCCTCGGCGCAGAGGTTGGCGCGGCATGGCTGCCCGAAGATGCCGGACGCCTGGCGCGGCACAGCCTCCGATGCGTCCCGCTTGCACCGTTCAGGGGAACCAGGGCGCGGGGCAGTGCCCTCAAGCCGCTGCTGTTAGCCGCCGAGGAGAGGCCTTCTCTCCGCCTCGGCAGGGCCCGGGGAGACCCGCGCGCGGTCACGGCCCGACTGCCCGATTGCTTCGGGCGCCTGCGCGGCTTGTCCGGACATCGACGCGCGCCCGCGGCACAAGCGCCCTCGGGCTGTGCCCGCCTCCCCCCACCCGGCACGCCCCGAGGGCGCTTTGTCTGCGTAGCGACTGGCGCGCGCAGATGCCGTGCGCGCGCTCTGGCGGGTCACGTCTTTCGGGCGCAGCGCACCCGGCAGTCCCCGTTGCGGCGCCTTCGGCACGGGGCGCGGGCGTCACGCCAGCGCGCCGAGCAGGCGGGCGCGGGCCTCGGGCAGCGGGCGGTCGCGTGCCGGGGCCAGGTGCCCATGCAGGAAATGACCGCTGAGCGCGAGCGCCTGCGCCAGACCCTCTGCATCGAGCCCGCTTTCACCCGTCAGCCCCGCTGGCAGGGGCAGCAGTCGCGCGGCATAGGTACCAGCCCCTTCAGCCGT
>PXES01000084.1 GCA_003564655.1 Paracoccaceae bacterium | reverse complement strand
TGGAAAGCGGCCATCATGCTCGAGGAGACGGGCCTCGACTATCGCGCCGTGCTGATGCGGCTGAGCGAGGGCGACCAGTTCGCGCCCGAATTCCTGAAGGTCAGCCCCAACGCCAAGATCCCCGCCATCGTCGATCACGCACCGGGCGCGGGCTGGGGCGACGCGCCCGTCACAGTGTTCGAATCCGCCGCGGTGCTGCTCTATCTCGCCGACAAGACCGGGCAATTCGCGCCTCCGGCCAGTGATCTGCGCGCGCGCAAGGAGATGATGGAGTGGCTCTTCTGGCAGGTCGGCAATCAGGGGCCGATGGGCGGGCAGCTCAGCCATTTCCGCAACTACGCCCCCGAGGGCGAACGCGACTACGGATACAAGCGATACCTGGGCGAATACGACCGCAACCTCGCCGTGCTGGAAAACCGGCTCGAGGGGCGTGACTACCTGCTCGGCGCCTATTCCATCGCCGACATGCTGGCCTTTCCCTGGGCCTTCATCGCCAAACCGCTGGGCGCATCGCTCGACGACTTTCCCCGCGTGGCTGACTGGCGCGCGCGGATCAAGGAACGCCCGGCCGTTCAGCGCGCCATCGACCTGCACAAATCCGACCAGAATCGCGGCCAGCATCGCGCCGACAACAACAACATCCTGTTCAACCAGTCCGCCGCCGCGCTGCGATAGCCGCGCAGACACAGGCACTTTGCCCCTTTTCATCTTTGCAAGAAATATCCACAGGGATTTTCAAGGGGGGCGTGCCCCCCTTGAAGCGGGGGGTGGCGGCCCGCAGGGCCAGCCTGGGGGGCGGCAGCCCCCCAGCCCCCCGCCAGAAAGCGGCGCGGCATGGCAAGACGGGAAGGACATGGTCGGGGCGGCAGGATTCGAACCTACGACCTACGGTACCCAAAACCGTCGCGCTACCAGGCTGCGCCACGCCCCGATTGACGCCCTCTTAGCGAGGATGCGCAGGCGAGAAAAGCCCCCTTCGCACGCCGCCCGACGCAGCACCCGCGACACCCCGGCCGCGCATCAGCCACAGGGCCAGCGCGCGGTGTCCTGCGCCAGCCGCGGATGTCGCATCTCGCTGCCCTCGCTGATGCCCAGGGACCGCGCCAGCCCGCCATTGATCTCGAGCACCATCAGCACATTCGGGCCGCCGGGGATCGGCGTCTCGTCAAGCGGGACCGCCTCGTGATGGATCCGGCGCACCACGCCCTCGGGGTCGATGAACAGCATGTCGAGGGGGATCAGCGTGTTGCGCATCCAGAAGGACGGCGCGGTCGGCGCATCGTAGATGAACAGCATCCCCGCCGAGCGCGGCAGGCTCTCGCGATGCATCAGCCCGCGCGCGCGGCTTTCATTCGTATCGGCGATCTCGACCGTGAACCGCGCCTGCCCCCACGGCCCGCGCAACTCCACCGTGTCGGGCGCGCAGGACGCCCGGGCCGGTACCGCCGACACCAACAGCGCCAGCAGCACAAGCAGCGCGGACCAGTTGCGCCGCCGCATCACTCCAGCCGCCCGCCGGCCATCTCGGCCTGATCTAGTGCCGATTCCCAGGGCGCGATCGCTGCCGCCATCCGCCCGCGCTCGCCCTCGATCACCCGCAGCGCCACCGCCTCGCCGGGTTGCAACTCGGCCAGACCGGCGCGGCGCAACGTATCGATATGAACGAACACATCCTCGGGCCGGGCGAAGACGTTGGCGAACCCGAAGCCCTTCGCCTTGTCGAACCACTTCACCCGCGCGGGCTCCAGCGGCACGGACGGGTCGAGCGGCACAGGGGCGACCGCAGCGGCCGCCACCGGCGCTGTCTCGCCCTCGGGCGGCAATACCTCAAGCACCTGCAGCACCTGCAACCCGCGCGGCGTCTGCTGCACCGTGAATCGCACCCGCGCGCGGTCGCAGACCGAACTCAGCCCGAAATTGCGCAGCGCATTGGCATGCAGCAGGATGTCCGACTGTGCCTTTTCCGAAACGATAAACCCGAACCCCTTTGTCGAGTCGAACCACTTAACGACACCCTCCAGCCCCTCATCGGGGGATACATCCGCGTCCATGGCAACGCCCTTCTTGTTCTTCTTGCAGCCGAAATGTGGCTGATTGTGCAATCAAGCCACAGAGGGCGCGCTGTTGCAACAAGAACCAAGGCTCAGGGCGAGAGCCGACAGATCTCCCACGCCGCCCCTGGCCCGGACCGGCGCCAGCGAAACCGGTCGTGCAAACGGAACGCGCCATCGGCCCAGAACTCGATCTCGACGGGCTCCAGACAGTAGCCGCCCCAGAAGGGCGGGCGCGGCGGATTGGTGCCGTGGCGCGCGGTCTGGCGGGCCACCTCGGCGATCAGTTCGGCACGCGCGCCCAGCGGCTGCGACTGGCGCGATGCCCACGCCCCCAGACGGCTTTTCAGCGAGCGCGAGGCGAAGTAGGCATCCGCTTCCGCACCCTCGACGCGGCGCATAGCGCCCCGGACGCGGACCTGACGGCGCAGCGATTTCCAGTGCAGCACAAAGGCCGCACGGCCCGCGCCCTCGATCTCGCCCGCCTTGGCGCTCTCGTAATTCGTGTAGAAGACGAAGCCCTCGGGTCGGATCTCCTTGAGCAGCACCATACGGACATTCGGCATCCCCGCCGCATCGACCGTGGCGAGCGCGATGGCGTTGGGGTCGTTGGGCTCGGTCAACTCGGCCTCGTCCAGCCACCGTTGCACGATGGCCATCGGGTCCGCGCCCGCGAAAATGCCGCCTCGATCGCTCAACTGACCCTCGCCCGCCGCGCCGCTCTGGGCGCAGCCCGTGACTGTCCGTGTGCGCGCGAGTGTTAGCAGCTTTGCGACCCCGCGCAACCCCCGCCACGGCCGGGCTGCGCCGGTCGCCAGCGCCAAGGCAGCACCGCGCCGCGCGCTTGCAGCGATCCACGCCTTGGCATAGAAACACCGCAAAGGTGCAATTCAGGCGGGATGCGATGACGGGATTTATGGCGGGCAAGCGCGGCCTGATCATGGGGCTGGCCAATGACAAGTCGATCGCCTGGGGAATCGCCAAGGCCCTGGGCGAACAGGGCGCGGAACTCGCCTTCTCCTATCAGGGCGACGCGCTGAAGAAGCGCGTGCAGCCGCTGGCCGAACGCCTGGGCACGCCGCGGCTTTATGAATGCGATGTCAGCGACATGGACTCGCTCGACGCGCTTTTCGCCGGGCTGGAGGAGATGTGGGGCAGCCTCGATTTCGTGGTCCATGCCATCGGCTTTTCCGACAAGTCCGAATTGCGCGGGCGGTATGTCGACACAAGCCGCGACAATTTCGCCATGACGATGGACATCTCGGTCTATTCCTTTACCGCCGTCTGCCAGCGCGCCGCGAATCTGATGCGTGAGGGCGGCAGCCTGCTGACCATGACCTATTACGGCGCCGAACAGGTGATGCCGCATTACAATGTCATGGGCGTGGCCAAGGCGGCGCTGGAAGCGTCAGTGAAATACATCGCCGAGGATCTGGGCCGCGACGGCATCCGCTGTAACGCCATCAGCGCCGGGCCGATCAAGACGCTCGCCGCAAGCGGTATCGGCGATTTCCGCTACATCATGAAGTGGAACGAGCTGAATTCGCCGCTGCGCCGCAATGTGACACAAGACGAGGTCGGCAAGGCCGCGCTCTACCTGCTCTCGGATCTCGGCTCGGGGACGACGGGGGAGGTGCTGCATGTCGATGCAGGTTATCATGTCGTCGGCATGAAAGCCGTGGATGCCCCCGATATCGACGTGGTCACTGGCCGCAAGGAGGCCTAGGGCCGTGCCGCTCGCGCATCTGCTGGCCTTCAATGTCACGCTGATCGCGGCCTTCCTCAGCCCCGGCCCGGCCATGCTCTATGCCTTGCGCACCAGCCTGCGCGGCGGGGTGTGGCTTGGCATCGCGACGGGCTGCGGACTGGCGGTGGTGGCGGCAGGCTGGACGCTGGCGGCATTTCTGGGCCTGCAAGCCGTATTCGTGCTGGTGCCCTGGGCCTATGGCGCGCTCAAGCTCGCCGGTGCCGCCTATCTGATCTGGCTGGCCTGGCGGGTCTGGCACGACACAGGCACGCCCCTGCCCGATTCATCTGACCGGCCCACGGGGCGCGCCGCCTGGCACGCCTTTTCGATGGGGCTGCTGATCAATCTGGCGAATCCCAAATCTGTCCTGTTCGCAGCCGCCGTGCTGGTGGTGATCTTTCCCGCCGGGCTGCAGCCTGCGCAGATCGCGCTGGTCGTCGGCAACCACCTGCTGCTGGAAGTGGCAGGCTATGCGCTGATCGCCTACGCGCTGTCGCGCCCCGCGGCGCGCGCGGCCTATCTGGGCGCGCGGCGCTGGCTGGACCGTGTCGCGGCACTTGTGCTGGGCGCGCTCGGGCTGCGGCTGCTTGCCCCCCTGCCCGTCCAACAGACCGGCTCTTCCCCTGCATCCGAGGTACTGCCATGACCGACCGCCTGCCCCACGAGAAGGGCTTTCACATCAGCTGGGACCAGATCCACCGCGACAGCCGCGCGCTGGCCTGGCGGCTTGACGGTCACGGCCCCGACGAGGGCAGCTGGCGCGCCGTGGTGGCGATCACCCGCGGCGGGCTGGCGCCGGCCATGATCATCTCGCGCGAGCTCGACATCCGCGTCGTCGATACCATAAGCGTCAAATCCTATGACTGGCAGAAACAGTCCGACGCGGTCGTGCTCAAACCCCCGCAGGAGGGGCTGATGGGCAATGAGGGCGAGGGGGTGCTGATCATCGACGATCTGGTAGATACCGGCAAGACGCTGGAGCTGGTGCGCAAGATGTATCCCCGCGCCCATTTTGCGACCGTCTATGCCAAGCCCAAGGGCCGCGACATGGTTGACAGCTTCATCACCGAGGTCAGCCAGGACACGTGGATCTTCTTCCCCTGGGACATGGCACTGCAATATGTCGAGCCCTATCGCGCCCGCTGACCCCTCTCCGTCATCTTCGCCACAAATATCCCCAGGGGGGATCGCGCGGCCCGCGCGACGGGGGCAGAGCCCCCTACCCGCTGTCAGCCCGACCGCCCCAGACGTTCGGCGACCAGCGCCTGCGCCGCGGCCACTGCGGCCTCGATGCTCAGCGCGGTGGTGTCCAGCACCACGGCATCGGTTGCCGCGATCATCGGCGCATCGGCGCGTCCCGTGTCGCGCGCATCGCGGGCGCGCACCTGCGCCAGAACGGCCTCGTAATCGCCCTCGCCCAGCTCTTGGCAGCGCCGCTGCGCGCGCGCCTCGGGGCTGGCCGTGACGAAAAGCTTCACCTCGGCCTCGGGGCAGATCACTGTGCCGATATCGCGCCCGTCCAGCACCGCCCCGCCTTCGCGCCGCGCGAAATCGCGCTGAAACTTGTTCAGCGCCGCGCGCACCTCGGGCATGACGGCCACGCGCGAGGCCGCCTCACCAGCGGCGAGGGTCCGCAGATCGTGGCGCTCGAGATCCTCGGGCGCCAGCGCCCGCGCCGCCGCCACCGGATCGCCGCCTTTCATCGCCCCGGCGCGATACAGCAGCCCCGTATCGAGATGCGCGAACCCAAAGGCCTGCGCCAGCGCCCGCGCGATCGTCCCCTTCCCCGAGGCCGCCGGCCCGTCGATTGCGACTGTGAACTGCATCCATCCTGCCCGTCTGACACCGATGTCCCCCGCTACACCAGTTCGCGCGGATTTGCGATGGCATCCGGAGGAGGGAGCACTATACTTACAACGACTTTCTCCCCGGAGGTGTGATGCGCCTGTTCCATACCGTCACCGCGCTCGTCCTTGCCCTCGGCGCCACACCTGCCGCAGCGCAGGAACGCGGCCTGTCCTTCGCTTTGACCGGTGGTGCCGCGTTCGCGCCGACGCATTTCGGGTCCGCCAGCTCCGAGGTCTCGCCGACCGGTCGTCTGGGATCGGGCGGGTTGCGAACGGGCTTTCTGCGGTTCGGCGGCCTTGACCGCACGGCACTGGATGGCCCCGGCGATCTCGCCCCCGGCGTCGGGCTGCGCGGGGCATTCCGCATCATTCCTCGGCGCGATGACATTCCGGGGCTCGAGACCGTGCCGCTCGCGGTCGAGCTGGGCGGCGGGCTGCATTACACCGAAGAAAACTGGCAGGTCTTTGCCGATTTGCGCTACGGGGTCATCGGGCATCGCGGCTTCGCAGGCGATATTGGCGCGAACCTGATCCATCGCGGCGCGAACGGGCTGGTGCTTCATGCCGGGCCGCGTGCAGAGTTTGGCAATGCCCGCTTCGCGCGGGAATATTTCGGCGTGACAGCGGCCGAGGAAGGCCCTTCGGGCCTGAGCGAATTTTCCCCCGGCAGCGGCTTTCATAGCCTTGGCTTCGAATTCGGTGCCTATCAGGCGATTTCGGCCGATTGGGCGGTGTCGGGCTCGCTGCGCTTCGACCAGTTGCGCGGTGATGCCGCCGACTCGCCCATTGTCCAACGTGGTCAGCGCAGCCAGATCAGCGCCGAAATCGGGCTGACGCGGCATTTCAATCTGCGCTTCTGACGCGTTCGGGCGCGCAAGGCCATGGCCCTCGCCGCCCCACCGCGCTAGGTGATAGGGACACAACCAGCCCGGAGCCGCCATGCCTCTGCACCCTGTTCCCGAAATCCTGCCGCACGATCTCGATGCCCTGGCCCGCGCGCCGGGGCGGATTGCCGTTTTCGCCGAACGCGACGCGCCGCTGCCGCAAAGCACCCGCCGCGCCGACCGGCTGACGCGCGGGGCGATTGCGCGCGCCATCGCCAGCACCGAATTCGAGAAGCTGCGCGCGGGCGACGGGCTGGTCCTTGCCTGGCCCGGCGGCATGCAGGCCGAGGCGCTGCACCTGATCCGCCTGCCGCGCAGGCCCGACGCGGCCGCGCTGCGCCGCGCGGGCACCAGCATCGGGCGCGGCCATGGCACCAGCCCGCTGATGATCTGCGCCGACACGCTGGATGCGGCCCCGCTGCTGCAGGCCGCACTCCTGCGCGCCTATCACTACCAGGCGCAGAAATCCGAGCCCAGGCCAGGCTTCGGCCCGGTCACGCTGATGACCCGCAAGCCCGACGCAGCCGCCGACACCCTGCCCGCGATCATGGCGCGGGTGAACGGCGTGCATCTGACCCGCGATCTGGTCAACGCCCCCGCAAATGTGCTGACCACCGAGAGTTTCGCCGCACAGATCGAGGGGCTGCGCGCGCTGGGGCTGGAGGTCGAGATCCTCGACGAGGACGCGCTTGAGGCCGCCGGAATGCGGGCGATGCTGGCAGTGGGGCAAGGCTCGGCCGCGCCCTCGAAACTCGCGATCATGCACTGGAGGGGGGCAGAGGGCGCGCCCCTTGCCGTCATCGGCAAGGGGGTGATGTTCGACACGGGCGGCGTATCGCTCAAACCCGCTCTGGGCATGGAAGACATGACCATGGACATGGGGGGCGCGGCGGTCACCGTTGGGCTGATGCAGACCCTCGCCGCGCGCGGGGCGCGGGCGCATGTGGTGGGTCTGGTGGGGCTGGTCGAGAACATGCCTGATGGCCTTGCCCAGCGCCCCGGCGATGTCGTGCGCTCGATGAAGGGCGACATGATCGAGGTGATCAACACCGACGCCGAGGGGCGCCTCGTGCTGGCCGATGTGCTGTGGTACGCGCAGAAGCGTTTCCAGCCCGCGGCACTGGTCGATCTGGCCACGCTGACCGGCGCCATCATCATCGCGCTGGGGCATGAGAAGGCCGGCGTCTTCGCCAATGACGACACCCTGGCAGAGGCTCTGCTGCAGGCGGCCGGGGCCGTGGGCGAAGGGGCCTGGCGCATGCCGCTCGACCCCGCCTATGACCAGCAGATCAAGTCGCGCATCGCCGATATCAAGAACACCGGCGGTCGTCCGGCGGGGTCGATCACCGCCGCGCAGTTCCTGCAACGCTTCGTGCGCGAGGGGACGCCCTGGGCGCATATCGACATCGCCGGTGTTGCGCTGACCAAGGCCGAAAGCGCGCACGCCCCCAAGGGCGCCTCGGGCTGGGGGGTGCTGGCGCTCGACGCGCTGGTGGCGGCGCGGTTCGAAAAAGGCTGATGGGCAAGGCGCTGTTCTACCACCTGACGCGCAACCCGCTCGAAGTGACCGCGCGCGCCCTTCTCGCCCGTGCGCTGGCGCGGGGGTTGCGCGTGGTGGTGCGCGGGCGCGACCCGGCACGGCTCGACGCGCTCGACGCCGCACTCTGGCTGGGCGACAAGGCGGGTTTCCTGCCGCATGGCCGCGCGGGCGGGCCGCATGACGCCGACCAGCCAGTGCTGCTGACCACCGGGCCGGACCGGCCCAACGGCGCGCAGATCGTGATGAGCATCGACCGCGCCGAGGCCGCGCCCGAGGATGTCGCCGACCTCGAGCGGCTCTGGGTGATGTTCGACGGTCATGACAGCGACGCACTCGATCATGCCCGTGTGCAGTGGAAGGCGATGACCGCCGCCGGGGTGCAGGCCGAATACTGGTCCGAGGAAAGCGGCAGCTGGACCCTGAAGGCCAGCACTCACACCACTGATTGAGCCGTCACCCGCCCGGACCCCGCTTGCCCGGAGCATGCCCGCACACCCTTGCACGCCTTGGTCAGCCGGGGGCCGGGCCGGGTTGCGCGTCACCCTCGCGATGCCCGCGCCGCGTCCGTCCGGGGCGGGCGATGCGCGCACAGATGCTGTGGAGCGATGCGCAATGGACGCGCGCCGTGGCGTGCCCCATTTCCGGCGCATCACATCAAACAGAGGTCTGACCCATGCAACAAGCTTCACTTCTCCTCGCCGCCCGTCTCGGGCTCGGTCTTCTCTTCGTCGTCGCGGGCATCGGCAAGCTGGGCGATGTTGCGGGCTTCGGGGCCTATATGGCCACTGGCGGCATCCCGGCCGCACTTGCCTGGCCAGTGGTTCTGTTCGAGATCGGCGCGGGGCTCGCGCTGATGGCGGGGCTCGGCACGCGCATCGTCGCGGGCGCGCTTGCCGCCTTCTGCGTGTTCTCCGGCGTGCTCTATCATTTCGACCCGGCCGATCAGATGCAGATGACGCAACTCCTGAAGAATATCGGCCTCGCCGGCGGGTATCTGGCGCTCATCGTGACCGGCCCCGGCGCCTGGTCGCTCGATGCGCGCACGGGCCGGGCCAGCGCGCTGCGCGCCTGAGCCCCCTTGCCCCTCCGCCATGCCCGGGCGATAACAAACGCGATGGCAAACACCCTTCTCTCGCTCGGGCATGGCTACAGCGCGTCGGCGCTTGAGGCGCGGCTCTTGCCGCGCGGCTGGCGGATCATCGCCACCACCCGCAACCCCGAACGCGCCCGCGCGTTCGAAGACCGCGGCCTTATCCCGCTTGTCTGGCCGGGCAACGACCTGCCGCTGGCAGAGGCCACGCATTTGCTAAGCTCGATCAGCCCGCAGCCGGACGACCCGGTGCTCGCATCCCACGCAGACGAGATTGCGGGCGCGACGCATCTGCGCTGGGCGGGCTATCTCTCGACCATCGGCGTCTATGGCGACCGCCAGGGCGACTGGCTGGATGAGGCGAGCGCCCCCGATGCCACCTCGGAGCGCGCCCGCGCGCGGCTTGCAGCCGAGGCGGGCTGGCAGGCGGCCTGCGACGCGGCGGGCATTCCACTGCACGTTTTCCGGCTGGGCGGCATCTACGGCCCCGGGCGCGGCCCCTTCGCCAAACTCCGCGCGGGCCGGGCGCAGCGGGTGGTCAAGCCCGGCCAGGTCTTCTCGCGCATCCATGCCGAGGATATCGGGCAGGCGCTCGACCTCGCGATCCACGCGGACCTGGGCAGCCGCATCTTCAACCTTTGCGACGACACCCCCGCCCCCCCGCAGGACGTGATCGCCCATGCCGCGGAGTTGCTGGGTATACCCATCCCGCCCGAGGTGCCGTTCGAGCAGGCCGATCTCTCGCCCATGGCGCGCGCCTTCTATGCCGACAACAAGCGCGTCCGCAATGACCGGATCAAGCGCGAACTGGGGCTGGAGTTGCGCTATCCCGACTACCGCAGCGGGCTCGCCGCGATCCTTGCAGCCGAGGGCTGAGCGCGATTGCCAATCGCGCCGCGCCGGGCTACCTCGCGCCCATGCCACGCTACGCGCTGAAGATCGAATATGACGGGCGGCCCTTCTGCGGCTGGCAGGCGCAGGCGGGGCAACCCTCGGTCCAGGCGACGCTCGAGGCCGCGCTGGCGCGGCTGGAGCCCGACCTGCCGCGCATCGCCGCTGCCGGGCGCACCGATACCGGGGTGCACGCCACGGGCCAGGTCGCGCATTGCGATATGGGGCGCGACTGGGACCCTTTTCGACTGATGGAAGCGCTGAATGCGCATCTGCGCCCCGCCCCGGTCGCGGTGCTGGCCTGCGCGCATGTGCCGCTGGACTTCCATGCCCGCTTCTCGGCCATCGAGCGGCGCTACCTGTTCCGGCTGCTGAACCGCCGCGCGCCGCCGACCCTCGACGCGGGGCAAGTCTGGCATGTGCGCCATCCGCTGGCGCTTGCCCCGATGCAGGAGGCCGCGACGCATCTGCTGGGCCGGCACGACTTCACCACCTTCCGCGCGTCGCAATGCCAGGCGTCCTCGCCTGTCCGCACGCTCGATGCGCTGGAGATCGCGGCGCAGGACCTGCCCGAGGGGTGCGAGTTTCGCTTCACCCTGCGCGCGCGCTCATTCCTGCACAACCAGGTGCGCAGCATCATCGGCACGCTGGAGCGCGTGGGCGCGGGGGCCTGGTCGCCGGGGGATGTGGCGGCGGCCCTCGCGGCGCGCGACCGTGCGGCTTGCGGCCCGGTCAGCCCGCCCGGGGGGCTGTGCCTGACCGGGGTGGGCTATCCGGTCGACCCGTTCGGCCCGTGATCGCGCCGTGGGAGGGGGGCTGTCCGCCCGCCATCGCACGACGCGCGACTCCCCCCCGAGGATATTTCGGCAAGGGTGAAAGGGGCGTGGGCCGTGCCCCGATCGGCTGACAAGGGCGAACATCCTGCAACTCGATCTGCGCCGCAAGCGCCC
>PXES01000127.1 GCA_003564655.1 Paracoccaceae bacterium | reverse complement strand
GGCTGGCCGGTTGCGGATCTTTTCGGCGGGGATATCCGTCTGCTCATGTGCCCCAGCCATCATCCTGGAGGCACGACATGAATCCGCTCAGGCGAGTTGTGCAAAAGTGCCCCGCTGCGACCGGCACAGGTAGCCTTTTCAGTCTGTTCCGGCGCGGTCCATACCGAGCAGCCCCTCGACAACCTCGACAAGCGCGATACACGTTTCTTCGTCGCCTTGTTCCAGGGCTTCCTCGGCATCCATACGCAGCCACATAATGCCAGTCGCCTGCTCTTCCTTCAGCAGGGGCAGACTCAGCATTCTCTCCAGCGTCGCCTCGAGTCGGGTCTCGCACTCGACGGCGGTTGCATTCGACAGCGCCAGCGACGGGACAAGCGTCAGAGCCGCGACGCAAAGCACCGGGCGCAACGTCATGCCTGACCCCGGACGCTGTGGACGCGTGCCATGAAGCTGCGCACCTGTCCCTCGCGCACCGGGTTCCACCAGACCCCACCCTCCTTCAGCGCGGACCCGATGATCACACCATTGGCATGGGTCAGCATTGTCTCGACATTCGCCTCGGTCACGCCCGAACCGACCAGGACCGGCAGGCTGGTGGCGTTGCCGATATCGACCAGCTCCGTCTCGGTCGCTGCGTCGCCGGTCCGCTGACCGGTCGCGATCACGCCATCGGCGTCGAAGAACTCCAGGTCCCGCGTCAACTCGGCCACGGTCCGGTCGGCGGTGATCGCATGGGCGCCGTGCTTGACATGGCTGTCGGCAAACACCGCGACATTCTCGGCCGCGATCTGGCGGCGGTAGCGCAGCGCGCGCGCGGCCTCGCCGTTCAGCAGCCCCTCATTCGAGACATAGGCGTTCGCCCACTGGTTCACGCGGATGAACTGCGCGCCCGAAGCCGCCGCGACCGCGAGAGCCGGAATCGGCGCATTGGCAAGGACGTTGATGCCGACCGGCAACCCCGTATCCGCGATCGCACGGCAGGTGATTGCGGTCATGAAGGCAGCGGTCTCATGGCCGATGTCATCGGGGCGCAAGAAGGGCAGGTCGCCATGATTCTCGATGATCAGCCCGTCGATGCCCCCTTCGGCATAGGCGTGGCAATCGCGGAGTGCGGCGTCATAGATCTCGGGCACAGAGCGACCGTCATGACGCGGGCTGCCGGGAAAGGCCGGACAATGCACTACACCGATGGCGATTCGATCTTTTTTGAAAATTCTCAAAATAGAGGAGCCTTTCAGCGCATTTTCAGATGTCGTCTTCGCCGACTGGGACATGAGCAATCTTTCCATTCTGGTGCTTTTTTGATCATTTTGATGGAGAAACAGGCTCTCCGATGACGCATAAAAGGCTTGACCATTCTGCTGGCATTTGTCAAGCTTTGAATACTTTCAAATAATGCACGCACAGGGAGACGACCAGATGACACCCAGGTTGACAACGATGACGGCAGCCGCAGCGCTGGCAGCGGCCGGCCTCATGGCGCCAAATGCGTCACAGGCGCAGGATGGTCCGACGATCTGCTTCGTGACCTTCTCGCTGCAGATTACCTATTTCCAGTCGAGCGTCGCGGGCGGTGAGCGCGCCGCCGAAGAGCTTGGCGTCGAGTTGATCGTGCTCGATCCACAGGCCGATTCCAGCCGCCAGGTTACCCTCGTGGAAGACTGCATCTCGCGTCAGGTCGATGCCATTGTGATGGACCCTATCGAGAGCAACTCGCTCTTCGGCCCGATCGAGCAGGCGGAAGCCGCCGGCATTCCGATGGTCACGCTCGACACGCCGATCGACCACCCCAACGTGCTTGCACTGATTGGCGTGCCGCAGTTCGACGCCTCGCGCGAGTTCGGCCAGTATGTGGCAGGCTATATCGCCGGCGCGATGGGCGGTGAGGCGCGGATCGGTCTCATGATCGCCTCGTCCGAGGTTCAGCTGGCGCGGCGCGACGGCTTCCTGGCGGCGATGGAGGCGGTCCCGGGTGTCGAGATCGTGGCCGAGGCCGACGGGCGCAACATACTCGAGACGGCGCAGGCCGAGGCCGAGAACATGCTGACCGCGAATCCCGACATCGATGTGATCTACGCCACAGGAGACCCTCAGCTTCAGGGCGGACTCGCGGCCGGGCTCAGCCAGAACCGCGACATCGCGTTCTTTGGCTGGGACGACATCCCGCAGCCTTTCATCGCCCCGCTGGAAGAGGGGCGCCTGGTCGGCTTCCTGAAGCAGTCGCCCGATTTCGGTGGAGAACAGGCGGTCCGGCTACTGGTCGATCACCTGAACGGTGAAGAAATCCCGCAGGTCGTGAACTACAATCCGACGGTTGTGACGCCGTTCAATGTAGACCGGTTCCGCTAATCTGGCCCAGACTTGCGAAACCCGGCGCGCGGCATCGCGTGCCGGGTAACGCTGTCCCCTGCCTTACCCCATGGAGTCTGCATGACGCACGCGAAAACCACCCCCACGTCACGCGCCGCCGCCCCCTTCCTCGACATGCGCAAAGCGGCCGTGTTCCTCGTCCGCTACGGGATGTTCATCGCGCTCGCGCTGTGGATGTTGGCGATGAGCCTCACGTCCGAACATTTTCTCACATCGACGAACCTTCTGAACGTCGCGCGGCAGGCGGCGCCGATCGTGATCATCGGGGTGGGGATGACCTTCGTCATGGCCACGGCCGGGATCGACCTGTCGGTCGGGTCTCTGGTGGCGCTGGTATCAGTGCTGACGGCCGCCTGGCTTGTTGCGGGGCTGCCGCCGCTTCTCGTCATCGCGATGGTCATCCTGGTGGGCGTCATGCTCGGGGCACTCAACGGTGCGATCATCACGCTTGGCGTGCCTGCCTTCGTGGTGACGCTGGCAGCGCTGACCTCGTTTCGCGGTGTGGGCTTCGTCATTTCCGAAGGGCGCGCGGTGCCGATCTCGGACCCCATCTTCGCCTTCATTGGACGCGGTGATGTCCTGGGAATCAACACCCCGCTGATCATTGCTGCGGTGGTTGTGGTGGTCGGGTGGTTCGTGCTCAACCGCACCCGTTTCGGGCTTTACGCACTGGCCACAGGCGGGCGCGAGGAGGCTGCGCGCGTGATGGGGCTCGCGATCACGAAGATCAAGATCGCCGTCTATGCCATCACCGGTGGACTTGCAGCACTGGCCGGGGTCGTGATCTCGGCGCGGCTGTCGAACGGATCGCCGAATGCCGGCATGATGCTCGAGCTCGAGGTTATCGCCGCCGTCGTGCTGGGCGGCACCAGTCTGTTCGGCGGGCGCGCGACCATCGCAGGCACTGTCGTAGGTGCGCTTTTGATCAACTTCGTCCGCAACGGCTTGAACCTGCACGGTGTCAACCCGTACTGGGTGCAGGTTGTCACCGGTGTGATCCTTGTGCTTGCCGTGCTAATGAACACCGTCCTGAACCGCCGCGCCGAAGCCTGGGCGCGCGCAAACCCCGAAGACGATCGCGAGGTGCGCAAATGAGTGCCCCGATGCTCGAGATGCGCGGCATCTCCAAGACCTTCGGTGCCGTGACGGCCTTGTCGAATGTTTCGCTGCGGCTGGAGGCGGGAAGCGTTCTGGGTCTGATCGGCGACAACGCCGCCGGCAAGTCGACGCTCATGAAGATTCTCGCCGGCGCCCTGCGTCCGGACAGCGGCGAGATCCTGCTGGATGGCGCGCCGGTGAATTTCGCGCATCCGATCGCGGCCCGTGATGCGGGGATAGAGATGATCTATCAGGATTTCGCTCTGGTCCCCGAACTGACTGTGACGCAGAACATCTTTCTGGGCCGCGAAATCACGCGCAGTATCGCCGGGCTGCGGGTTCTCGACCGGTCGACGATGAACGCCCGTTCGGAGGAAATGTTCGCCGCTCTGGGCCTGCGTGTCCCGGCGGTAACGCTCCCGGTGCAGGCGCTGTCGGGCGGGCAGCAGCAGGCCGTGGCCATCGCGCGCGCGACCGGTTTTGCCGCCCGCCTGGTGATCATGGACGAGCCGACCGCAAATCTCGGCGCACCTGCCATCGCGCGCGTGCGCGAGACCATCACCCGATTGAAGAATGCGGGTGTCGCTGTAATCATCATCAGCCACAGGCTTGAAGACATTTTTGCAGTGGGGGACCGCTTCATGGTGATGAAACAGGGGCATTTGGTGGGCGATCGTAACGTTGACGACACCGACAACGCCGATCTTGTCGAGATGATCGTCACCGGCGTCGACGCCCGCGCCGCGCGCGACCCGGTCGCCGATCCCACATGAAGCGCCGAGTCGGGATCGCAGATGTCGCGCGCGCGGCAGGTGTATCGGTGGGGACGGTGTCGAACGTCCTCAACAACCCCGAGCGGGTCCGCAGGGCCACGCGTGAGCGTGTCTACGCGGCCATGCGCGAGGTCGAGTATCGGCCCTCGACTCTGACCTTCCCTGCAGACCCTGTACCGTCGAACGCGCCTGCGGCGTCCACCGATGGGTCGCTTCCGCTCCTGGTCTCCGTCGGATATATCTCTGTCGATCTGATCGCGCGGATCGATGTCATGCCACATCGAGGAGATCGCGCCACCGCGGCGCGTATCTCCAAGACCCTTGGCGGACCGGCGGCGAATGTCGCCGTCGCCGCAGCGGCGCTGGGGGCGCCCTGCGGGCTGGACGTCGAACTGGCGACCGCCATCGGAAAGGACACCGACAGCCTCTGGGCGCTGGAGCGGTTGGCCGAGCGCGGCGTGCGCGCCCGTGCGGTCCGCAGCCCGTTCAACGAACGTTTGTCCCGCTGCATCGTGCTGCTCGAGGCCAATGGCGAGCGCACCAAGATCAACGAGCCCTTCCCCCTCGACAGTGCCGATCTGGTGGACAGCCTTTCAGTCGGTCCGATGCGGCGCCCCTGCCATCTGCATTTCGAGGGGTACCACGCCCGCGCCATGCTGCCGCTAGTCACGCGCCTGCGCGAAAACGGCTGGGCGCTGAGCACGCAGGACACCGGGCTGGACGAGACCACCACCTCGCCGGAAGGCTTCGCGGAATTGGTGGCGCAGCTTGACCGTGTCTTCATCGGCCGCAGAACGGCTGCGCGCATCCTTGGGCGGTCACTGCCGTCAGGGCGTCTGGTCGAGGCGATGGCCGACTGGCTGGCGCAGGTGCCGCAACGACGTGCGGAATGCCTGCTCACGCTCGGCATGGACGGAGCGGCAGTGTTTCCCGCCGAGGCCCCCGGCAACCCGATACGTGTGCGCGCGCCGTCCGTCGAGGTGGTGGACGGCACCGGGGCAGGCGACACCTTCGTGGGCGCGTATCTGGGCCAGCGACTGCATGGTACCGACTCTGCCGAGGCAGCGGAACTCGCCTGCATCTGTGCCAGCCGGGTGATGACAGATCTGGGCGCACAAGAGGTACGCACTGCACTGTCCGACGCGCGGCGCCAATTGCGAGAGGCGGTATGATGGTGCTTCATGTCCTGGGCAATGTCACCGAGGATCTGGTCTTCCGTGTGCCGCGCCTGCCCGCGCCGGGCGAAACGCTCATCGCGGACCGCCGCGACCGCGACATCGGCGGCAAGGGTCTGAATCAGGCGCTGATTGCAGCGCGGTGCGGGATGCCCGTGCGGCTGGTTGCGCCAGTGGGCGAGGACACCGTTGCCACGGATCTGCAGGATCTGCTGGTTGACGAACCGCTGGAAGCCAAACTGATCGTCAAGCCGGACTGCCCGTCGGACCAGTCCGTTATTGCCGTGTCGGCGGATGGGGAAAACCATATCATTTCCTCAACGCAGGCTGCCGATGCCCTGACACCCGAAGACGCCGAGGCAGCATTGCGCGGTGCAAATGCGGGCGACATTCTGCTGGTGCAGGGCAACCTGTCCTATCCGACCACGCTCGCCGCCCTGCGCCAGGCGCGGTCGCAGGGGATGGTAGTGGTGGTCAACCCCTCACCCATCCGCTGGAACTTTGCAGAGCTTCTGCCGCTGATCGATACGTTGATCCTGAATGCCCATGAGGCAACTATGCTTTCGGGGCACCATGATCCAGCCAGGGCAGCGGCAGTGCTGCGCGCCTCCGGGATCGGTGAAGTGGTGCTCACACTCGGCGATAGGGGGGCGCAGCGCTGGGCAGAGGGACACAGCGTCGCGGTACCCGCTGCGCCTGCCCGCGTTGTCGATACCGCAGGCGCTGGCGACACGTTCTGCGGCAGTTATGTCGCGGTCCGCAGCCGGGGGGTTGGCGCAGAGGATGCGCTACACCTCGCCGCGCGGGCCGCCGCGATCACCGTCAGCCGTCACGGAACCTGGTCCGCCTTTCCGACCATGTCCGAGCTTGCGCCGCTGCTCGAGGATGCCCCTGTCGCGGAGGACCTGCAATCATGAGTGTCGCCGAAGACCTTCGTCAGGCCAACCACGCCGCGCTCGCGGATTTTGTAGAGCATCCCTTCTTCGTGCGGGCCGGACAGGGCACGCTGACCCCGGGTGAGCGCGACGCGTATTTTCACTTCGAACACGACTTCGTCGAACAGGCGGTGACGGTGTTCGGGCATATCCTCGTCAAGGCCCCGGATAGTGCCGCACGAACCCATCTGGTACAGATCCTGCACGGGTTGACCACCGATCAGGCGGAATTGTTCGCGACGCTCCTGCGCCGGACAGGTCCGGCACCGCCGCCCCCCTGGCCCGAAGCGGTAAGCGCCTTTCGCAATGGCATGACCCGGATAGCTGCGGACGGCGCCTATCACGAGGGCCTGGCGGCCATGCTGGCCGCCGAATGGACCTATGCCCGGGTTTCGACGCAGCTCATGGAACAGGGGCTGCACGACACGTTGCTGAGGGACTGGTTCGCGCTGCATACCGAAGAGGGATTCCTGCGCGGCGTCGCATGGATCGAAGCCGAGCTGGACCGCCATGTTCGCACCGCAGCGCAGTTCACAGAAGCTTCGGCGGCTTTTGCGCAGGCGGTTGTGCTTGAAATTGCGTTCCATTCCGCAGCATTGAACCGAAGCGAAACCGGGCAAGACGCGCGCCTCGGCGAAGGAGATGGTCGATGACGGTCACGAAGGGGCATAAAGGCAACCGGCACAATCCCGGCATGGCGCTGGATGTGGCGATGTTCGACGGCCATGCCGTTAACACCAGCGCGGTCGCTCGACGGGCGGCATCGCTCACGGCGCGGCGCAGCGTCAAGGGGGCGTGGCAGGCCGCGTGGCTGATCAATGCGATCCGCTGCATGGACCTGACGACGCTGGCGGGCGACGACACGCCCGCGCGCGTGGCGCGGTTGTGCGCCAAGGCGCGCCAGCCGCTGGCACCCGATCTGCTGACGGCGCTGGGGCTTGCGGAAATGCCGCTCACGGTCGGCGCGGTCTGTGTCTATCCGACGCTTGTGGCAGATGCCGTGCGCGCGCTTGCCGGAAGTGGTGTGCCCGTGGCCTCGGTCGCGACGGGTTTTCCCGCCGGGCTGATGCCGCTGCCGCTTCGGCTGGCCGAGATCCGCTATGCGGTCGAACAGGGGGCAGCGGAGATCGACATCGTCATTACCCGCGCGCATGTGCTGTCGCGCGACTGGGTCGCGCTTTACGACGAGGTCGCCGCGATGCGCGAGGCTTGCGGCCCGGCGCATCTGAAGGCCATCCTCGCGACGGGCGATCTGGCCAGCCTGCGCAACGTGCACGCGGCCTCGATGGTGGCAATGCAGGCGGGGGCCGATTTCATCAAGACCTCGACCGGCAAGGAAGGGGTCAACGCGACGCTGCCGGTGGGGCTGGTGATGACGCGTGCGATCCGCGACTACCACACCGCCACGGGCCACATCGTCGGTTTCAAACCTGCGGGCGGGATGAAGACCGCGCGCGACGCACTCGCCTGGCAGATCCTGATGCGCGAGGAGCTGGGCCGCGACTGGCTGTCGCCCGAGCTGTTCCGCCTGGGTGCCTCATCGATGCTGGGCGATATCGAGCGCCAGCTTTCCCACCACGCCACCGGGCGCTACAGCGCCGCGCATCGCCACGCCATCGCCTGACCAAAGGGGCCGTTCCATGACCGACATCGCCGAAATTCTCGACCGCATGGAGTATGGCCCAGCGCCCGAAGGGCCGGGCATCGCGCAGGACTGGCTGGCGCGGCACGCGGACGGCTTCGGGCATTTCATCGCAGGCCGGTTTGCTGACCCCGGTGGTCTGTTCGATGTGACCAACCCGGCCACGGGCGACGTGCTGGCGCGCGTGACCCAAGGCACGACAGAGGACGTAGACGCTGCCGTCCGTGCGGCGCGCGCGGCGCAGCCGGGCTGGGCGAAGCTGCCCGGGCATGAGCGCGCGCGCCATCTCTATGCGCTGGCGCGGCATATCCAGCAACATGCGCGGCTGCTGGCCGTGCTCGAGACGCTCGACAACGGCAAGCCCATCCGCGAGAGTCGCGACATCGACCTGCCGCTCGTGGTGCGGCATTTCTACCATCATGCTGGCTGGGCCGCAGTTCTGGAAGATGAATTCCCCGCTCACACCCCGCACGGGGTTTGCGGGCAGATCATCCCGTGGAACTTTCCGCTGCTGATGCTGGCATGGAAAGTCGCACCGGCGCTCGCGGCGGGCAATACCGTGGTGCTTAAACCTGCCGAATACACGCCGCTGACCGCCCTTGCCTTCGCGCAGATCGCCCAGGAATGCGGGCTGCCGAAGGGTGTTCTGAACATCGTCACCGGCGACGGGGCCACGGGCGCGGGGCTGGTCGCGCATCCGGGCGTGGACAAGATCGCGTTCACCGGCTCGACGGCTGTGGGCCGCGAGATCCGCCGCACCACGGCAGGAAGCGGCAAGGCGCTGACGCTGGAACTGGGCGGCAAGTCGCCCTTCATCGTCTTCGCCGATGCCGATCTTGACTCCGCGGTCGAGGGCGTGGTCGACGGGGTGTGGTTCAACCAGGGCGAGGTCTGCTGCGCGGGGACGCGCATCCTCGTCGCCGAAGCCGTGGCCGAGCGTTTCGAAGCACGGCTGCGCGCGCGGCTCGAACATCTGCGCACGGGCGATCCGCTGGACAAATGCACTGATGTCGGTGCCATCGTCCACCCTGTGCAACTGGACCGTATCCGCACCCTGGTGGGACAGGGACTGACCGAGGGGGCAGAGCTGGTGCAGGGCACGGCCCCGGCGGAGGGCTGCTTCTACCCGCCGACGCTGGTCACCGGGGTGCACCCGGCCTCGGTGCTCGCGCAGGAAGAGATCTTCGGCCCCGTCGTCACGCTGACCCCGTTCCGCACCCCTGACGATGCGGTGGCGCTGGCCAACAACACCCGCTATGGCCTCGCTGCCTCGGTCTGGAGCGAGAGCGTCAATCTGGCGCTGGAATGTGCGACGCGTGTGCGCGCCGGGGTTGTGTGGATCAATGGCGCGAACCTGTTTGATGCGGGTGCCCCTTTTGGCGGCATGCGCGAGAGCGGCTTTGGCCGCGAGGGCGGGCGCACGGGGCTGACGGCCTATTTGCGCAGCCCCGCGCCCACCGACAAGCGCAAGCCGGTGGCCGCCCCCCCTGCCCCGGACCCGCTGCCCGATGCGGGTGCTGGCTATGGAAACGGGGTGGACCGTACTGCGAAGCTCTATATCGGCGGGCGGCAGGTGCGCCCCGACGGCGGCTACAGCTATCCCGTGGCGGGGGTGAAGGCGCGCGCCGGGCTGGCGGGCTTGGGCAATCGCAAGGACATCCGAAGCGCGGTCGAGGCCGCGCACAAGGCGTCGGCCTGGGCCGCCCAGACCGGCCACGCCCGCGCGCAAGTTCTCTATTACATGGCTGAGAACCTCTCGGCACGCGCACCGGAATTTGCCGCACGGTTGCAGGGGATGGGCCAGTCTGCGGCCCGTGCCCGGGCCGAGGTCGATCACGCCGTCCGCCGTATCTTCTGGTATGCCGCGCAGGCCGACAAGCTTGATGGCGGGGTTCACTCGACAACCGCAAAGCATCTGACCCTGACCCTGCGCGAGCCGCTGGGCGTGGTCGGCATCGCCTGTCCCGTCGCATCGCCGCTGCTGGGTCTCATATCGCTGGTGCTGCCGGCGGTGGCGATGGGCAATCGCGTCGTGGCGGTGCCGTCGCAGACCGCACCGCTGGCGGCGACGGATCTCTATCAGGTGTTCGACACCTCCGACCTGCCCGGCGGCGTGATCAACATCGTCACCGGCGCGCGCGAGGAACTGACCCGCACGCTGGCCGAGCACGATGATGTGGACGCGATGTGGTATGTCGGCACCGCGGACGGTGCGCGCATGGTGGAGGCGGCGTCGGCAGGGAACCTCAAGCAGACATGGACCGAGGCCGAGGGCGCGCGCGACTGGACCGGCACCCATGGCCGGGGTCGCGACTTCCTGCTGCGGGCGACGCAGATCAAGACAGTCTGGCTGCCCTATGGCGAATAACGCGCGTTGCGCTTGATCGGATCGCATCTTGCAGTGTTGGGCCCGATTTCGATATCGTCCCTAGCCAAGTTCGGGCGTCACATCCGAGTTCGGAGAACCGAGGACAAAGCGAGCATGATGCACGCCCCCTATCGGGCAGTGCCGTAGGGGGGGATCAAGAGAGGGATGCGGCGAGCTTCCCCCTCGGGGTCTGTGATTGTACGCTGACCTATCAAACGGCCCGACATTCCGCGCGGAAGACGTGGCCCAGGCGTTGCGAGGGAAGGCGCCGCTTGCCGGGGCGCCGCTATTGCACCTGCCGCTACGGTTTGCCTGTTGCGGCCTTGCGACGTTAGCGATGTGGTGCGCGGTGTTTCCACAGGTGCATTGTTGCAGAAAGGCGGCTTGAGGCGTGACTGCCCCTGTCCCCTTTGGCTTCGTGCCACGCGCCTGATCTCTGCGGTGCCAAGGGCGGAGAAGCGGTTCATGAATGAGCAGGCGAAAGGCCGTCCATCGTGGCGCCAACGGTCCGAGCCCGATGGACGACAGTTCGAGAGAGCCGCGAATGATGCGGATGTGGATTTCGACGATCTGGGTCTCTGACGTCATGCTGACCAGAGAGCGTTCACGACTTTCGTGGCAACAACCGAGCGCGTCGCGCCGGATAAGCGCGTCTTTGTGCTGCTGGAGTTGATAGGGACACCGACACGCATGACAATCAGCGCGAAGCATCTGCGGGCGGTGTGAGAGCCCGTCC
>PXES01000020.1 GCA_003564655.1 Paracoccaceae bacterium | reverse complement strand
TCGGACTGCGCTGAGCCGTCATTTTCTTGCCCGAAATACTCAAAGACGACCCTGCGGCCCGGTGCGACGGCGGCCCATTTGCCCGCCAAAAGCGCCCCCGGGCCGTGCGGGTGGGTGGGTGGGCACGGCCCGGGGGCGCTTTTGCGGCCCGATCAACCACCCGCGCTATCAGCCGATATGCTGCATCACCGGGAAACGCTCGAGCAGCCACCAGCTGAAGGAGGCGAAGGCCCCGGTGACCAACGCCACGCCGACCAGGACCAGCAGCACGCCCATCGCCTTTTCGATCGTGCCCATATGACGCTTCAGGCGGTCCATCACCGCCATCGAGCGCTGCACGAAGACGGCCGCCAGCAGGAAGGGCAGCCCCAACCCCAGCGCATAGACCCCCAGCATGGCAGTGCCGCGTGTGACCGTCGCCTCGGTCGCGGCCATTGTCAGGATCGCGCCCAGCACCGGGCCAATGCATGGCGTCCAGCCAAAGGCGAAGGCCAGCCCCAGCACATACGCCCCGAAGGCCGAGCCGCCGCGGTCGCCCGCGTCGAACCGCAGGTCCCGCGACAACAGCCCCGCTGACAGAAAGGCCGGCGGCGCCACGGCCACCGCGCGCAGCGAGGCAGTCGCCATCGCTGCAACGGCCCTGTAAACGCCAAGAAAATGCAGCCCGAAGGCGATCACCACCACCCCCGCGATCTGGCCGAACAACTCGGCATTGCGCAGAAACAGATGCCCCATGGTCGAGGCCGTGAAGCCCAGCAGCAGGAAAACGGTCGACAGACCCATCACGAAGAACAACGCGGGCAATATGGCGCGGCGGCTCGCCTGCCCCTCGGCGCGCAGCTCCTGCATAGAGATGCCGCCCATATAGGCCAGATAGGGCGGCACGATGGGCAGCACGCAGGGCGAGAGAAACGACAACACACCGCCCCCGAAGGCGATCATCAGGGCGGCCAGCAGGCTGGCGTCAAAAAGGTCGAGTCCGAACATGCACGATCCGCTCACTCAGGCGTGGTCTGGTAGCAATACGTCGCAACAGCGCGAAGATCACGCCGCGCGGGTTCACATTCCCGTTCGGTGCTGCACCATGTCGCAGGGCCGCCGGTGGGCGGCCCTGCGCGAAGGCGCGCGCGATCAGCCCCGCAGGGCCCACCAGCCGCGCCGCTTCTTCGGTGGCTCGGAATCGGCGGTGTCTGCGCTGCTGTCCTCGGTCTCGGATGCGTCTCGAACCGGGGCCGGGTCCGCCACCGCCTCTGGCTCCGGTGGCTCGGCCTCATTGGTGCCCTCAAGGGCAGGCGCCGCCGGTTGGGGGGCCGCCTGTGCAACGGGCGCTGCCGTCTCGGGCGCCGTCGTCTCTGCGGGCGCCGTCGTCTCTGCGGGCGCCGTCGTCTCTGCGGGCGCCGTCGTCTCTGCGGGCGCATCGGCGGACGGAGCTGCTGCTTCCGGCGCCGCTGGCGCATCGTCTGTCGGTGCCGCTTCCGGCGCCGCACCAGGGGTCTGCGCCGCATCCTCGGCCTGGGCCTCGGTTTTCGCCGCCTCACTCTTCTTCGGTGCACGCTTGCGGCTGCGCTTGGGCTTCGGCTTGGGCGCCTCGGCCTCGGCTTCGACAGCCTCGCCCCCGTCGCCAGCCGTCTCGGGCACCGCCGCGGCCTCGGCCTCGGCCGGTTGCTCGGGGCTCGGCGTCGCCTCGCTGTCACCGTCCTGCGACTCGCCCGATGCGCCGTTGCCATTGTCCTTGCCGCCGCGCCGCCGCCGTCTGCGGCGGCGCTTCTTGCGCGGCTGTTCGTCCTCTTCGGCAGGCGCGGGCGCGGGTGCCTCGGCCTCCGCGATTTCGGCCTCTGCCTCGGCCTCCGGCTCGACCTCGGGCATCAGCTCGGCCGTGATCGAGACCACCTCGGAGGGCGTCACCGGCACCCGTGTCGCGGTCTTGAACTTCTCGATGGCGAAATCGGGGCTGACCATCTGCGGATCGGCCTCGAGCCGCACCGCCATGCCGTAGCGCGCCTCGATCTGCGCCAGATGCTCGCGCTTCTGGTTGATGATGAAATTCACCACCGCCGCGGGCGCGCGCACCAGCACCTCGCGCGAGCGCCCGCGCGTGCCCTCTTCCTCGATCTGGCGCAACACCGTCAGGCCCATCGAATCATCCGACCGGATCAGCCCTGTGCCGTGGCAATGCGGGCAGGGCTGGGTCGTGGCCTCGAGCATGCCGGGTCGCAGCCGCTGGCGGCTCATCTCCAACAGGCCAAAGCCCGAGATGCGGCCCACCTGGATCCGCGCGCGGTCGGATTTCAGCTTGTCCTTCAGCATCTTCTCGACAGCGGCGTTGTTCTTGCGCTCTTCCATGTCGATGAAGTCGATGACGATCAGCCCGGCCAGATCGCGTAGCCGCAACTGGCGCGCGATCTCGGCGGCGGCCTCGAGATTGGTCTTGAGTGCCGTCTCCTCGATCGAGCCCTCGCGCGTGGCCCGGCCAGAGTTGATGTCGATGGCGACCAGCGCCTCGGTGATGCCGATGACGATATAGCCACCCGAGGGCAACTGCACCGTCGGGTTGAACATCGCGGCCAGATAGCCTTCGACCTGGTAGCGCGCGAAGAGCGGCAGGCCGTCGGAATAGAGCTTCACGTTCTTGGCGTGGGACGGCATGATCATCTTCATGAAGTCCTTGGCGGTGCGGTAGCCCGCCTCGCCCTCGACCAGCACCTCGTCGATCTGCTTGTTGTAGAGATCGCGGATCGAGCGCTTGATCAGATCGCCCTCGGCATAGATCGGGGTCGGCGCGATGGATTTCAGCGTCAGCTCGCGGATCTGCTCCCACAGGCGCAAGAGGTATTCATAGTCGCGCTTGATCTCGGCCTTGGTGCGCTGCGCGCCTGCAGTGCGCACGATCAGCCCTGCCCCCTCGGGCACCTTGATCTCGTTTGCGATGGCTTTGAGCTTCTGGCGGTCGGCGGCGTTGGTGATCTTGCGGCTGATCCCGCCGCCGCGCGCGGTGTTGGGCATCAGCACGCAGTAGCGCCCGGCGAGCGACAGATAGGTGGTCAGCGCTGCGCCCTTGTTGCCGCGCTCTTCCTTGACCACCTGCACCAGCATGATCTGGCGCACCTTGATGACTTCCTGGATCTTGTAGCGGCGCATGCGCGGCTTGGGGCGCGGGCGTTCCTCGTCCACAGCGTCGCCCCCGGCCGAGACCGCCTCGATCCGGTCATCGAGATCGACCGCATGATCAGCGGCGCGATAGGGCTCCTCGGACTCCTCGGCCTCGGGCGCGCTCTCGACCTCGGAGGCCGGCTCGGGATCATGTTCCGCGACCTGTTCCGGGGCCTTTTCGGGGGCCTGTGCAGGGGCCTCTTCGGCTTGGACCTGGGCCGCGCCGTGCCCGGCCTCGGGGGCGTCGCTGCCGCGCGGGTCGCCGTCCCCCTCGGGCTCGAGGATCGCCATGCCCGCCACATCGCCCGTGGCCACCTGGTCGTCGCTTTCGACCGCGGCGGGCTGCGCACTGCCCTTGCGGCGTGATGAGCTGCGCCGCACCTTGCGGCCCTTGCGGCCGTCCTTGCCCTCGCCCGAGGCAGCATCGCCGCCCGCCTCTTCCTCGGCCTGGGCCTGCGCGCTCAGCGCGCGCTCCTCGGCCAATAGCTCGGCCCGGTCGGCGGCCGGGATCTGGTAGTAGTCGGGGTGGATCTCGTTGAAGGCGAGAAAGCCGTGGCGGTTGCCGCCATAATCGACAAAGGCCGCCTGCAGCGAGGGTTCGACCCGCGTTACCTTGGCGAGATAGATGTTGCCGGCGAGTTGGCGCCGCGAAGCGGTCTCGAAATCGAATTCCTCGACCTTGTTTCCGTCGACCACCACGACGCGGGTCTCTTCCGCGTGGGTGGCATCGATAAGCATTTTCTGAGCCATGAATGTCCAATGCACGCCGACCCCGCCGCGCGGCACCGTCCAGGCGGCGCGGCAGGCAGGGGGGCGTGACTTGTCTGAGCAGGTGGCTGGCACGCGCGCACCGCGTCGGCCGCCGCGCGCGAAGGGCAGTGCCTGGGCGCGAGGTCGGACAGGATGCGTCGGTCAGCCGTCATTGCAGTTCCTGTTAAGCCGCAGCCCGGCTGCGGCGTGTGACGTGCGCCCGGTCCTTCGTTGCGTGACATCGCGGGCGTGTGCAGCCTTGCGGCCGATCCATCTGCGCGGGGAACGTGCGTCGTCGACAGTGTTGCGACGGTCCGCCCCGGCAGCGAAATTCGCTCGGGCCGCCCGGAAAACGGACACACCCTTACGTGGGCACCATAGAGGTCTTTCGGCCCGAAACACAATCACCAATTTCGCCCAGCGCCCTGCGTATGGCCCGGTCCGGGCCCGTGGCGCCGGATTTTCAGGCCCAAGGCGCCCGAAATGGTCGCGCGGCACTGGCGGAAGGGTCGCGTCCGGCAGGCAAGGCCCGCCCCCGGGCCACCGGGGGCGAGCGCCCGCGAGCGGGGCATGGGCGGGTGGGTGGGCTCCGCTCGCGGGCGCTTTTCCATCTCTCGAGGGGGGTGCCGTCGCAGGGGGCATCGAGCCCCCGGCGACGGCGCTGCCGCGGCCCCTGCCGCAAGGACGGGCAACCACCCCGCACCGGCATGGGCAAATCGTCCCGGCCCGGCGCCGGGTCTTTTCACGCCCGGTCAGCATGATATGTGACATCACCTGTCCTGTCCGAGGCCCGCAATCCATGTCTGACACCTTCCGCCTGACCCTGGCGCAGCTCAACCCCTGCCTGGGCGATATCGCGGGCAACGCCGCCAAGGCGCGCGCAGCCTGGGCCGAGGGGCGTGCGCGAGGGGCCGACATGGTGGCCCTGCCCGAGATGTTCCTGTCCGGCTATCAGACGCAGGACCTTGTCTGGCGCCCCGCCTTCCTGCGCGAGATCCGCCACGCGCTGGACGCGCTGACGCGGGACTGCGCCGATGGCCCGGCGCTGGGGCTGGGCCTGCCGCTGGCCGAGGACGGGCAGATCCATAATTGCTGGGCGGTGCTGGCCGAAGGGCGCGTGCACGCCGTGATCCGCAAGCACCACCTGCCCAACAATTCGGTCTTCGACGAGAAGCGCCTTTTCGCCCCCGGCGACATCTCCGGGCCCTACCGCGCCGGGCCGATCCGCATCGGCACGCCGATCTGCGAGGATGCCTGGTTTCCCGACGTGGCCGAGACGCAGGCCGAATCGGGCGCCGAGCTGCTGCTGGTCCCCAATGGCTCACCCTATGCCCGCCACCGTTTCGACACCCGCATGGCGCATATGGTGGCGCGCGGGGTCGAGACCGGCCTGCCGCTGGTCTATCTCAACCTCGTCGGCGGGCAGGACGATCAGGTGTTCGACGGGGCGAGCTTCGTGCTCAACCCCGGCGGTCACCTGGCGCTACAACTGCCCGCGCATGAGGACGCCATCGAGACCGTGGCCTTTTCCCGCACGGATGCAGGCTGGCGTGCGGCAACAGGCCCCCGCGCGCGGCTGCCCGACGCGTGGGAACAGGATTATCGCGCCATGGTGGTGGGCTTGCGCGACTACCTCGGCAAGTCGGGCTTCGCGCGCGTCGTGCTGGGCCTGTCGGGCGGGGTCGATTCGGCGCTGGTCGCGACCATTGCAGTCGATGCGCTGGGGGCGGCGAACGTGCATTGCGTGATGCTGCCCTCGGAATACACGGCGCCCGAAAGCCTCGCCGACGCGACGGCGCTGGCGCAAAACCTCGGCGTGCGGCTGGACGAGATCGGCATCGAGGGGCCGCGCGCGGCGATGACCGAGGCGCTGGCGCCGCTCTTCACCGGCCGCGCGCCGGACGTGACCGAGGAAAACCTGCAATCGCGCATCCGGGGCACGCTTCTGATGGCGCTGTCGAACAAGTTCGGCGCGATGCTGCTGACCACCGGCAACAAATCCGAGGTCGAAGTGGGCTATGCCACGATCTATGGCGACATGAATGGCGGCTACAACCCGATCAAGGATCTGTGGAAGACCCGCGTCTTCGAGACCTGCCGCTGGCGCAACGCGCATCACCGCGACTGGATGGCGGGACCGGCCGGCGCGGTGATCCCAGCCCGCATCATCGACAAGCCCCCCTCGGCCGAGCTGCGCGCCGATCAGCGCGACGAGGACAGCCTGCCGCCTTACGCGGAACTCGACGCGATCCTCGAGCGGCTGGTCGAGCGCGACCACGACATCGCCGATCTGGTCGCCGATGGCTACGCGTACGAGACCGTGCGGAAAGTCGCGCATCTGGTGGCGATCTCGGAGTGGAAACGCCACCAGTCCGCCCCGGGACCCAGGCTGACCAACCGGGCCTTCTGGCTCGACCGGCGCTACCCGTTGGTCAATCGCTGGCGCGATCCCGGCGAATAACCTCTGACGGGGGTGCCGTTGCAGGGGGCATCGACCCCCCTGCGACGGCGCTGCCGCAGCACTGTCGCAACGCGCAACGCTTTCGCCGCTGCCCCGCCGCCGTCAGGCGGCAAGCGCCCGCGAGCGGGACATGGGCGGGCGGGTGGGTGTCCCCGAGCGGGCGCTTTCACCCGATCAAGCAAGCAGTGGTCACGGAGTATCGCGCGACGCCATCACCGCCGGGGCGGGATCACCGCGGGCGGCCCCCGACAGGATGTATGCGCTTGCCATCGTTGAACATCGGACTGTTGCCCACATCTTTGGTGCCCCGGCAGTTCCCGTAGACCAGCAAAGCCTCTTGCAGCTTTTCTTCTGACTGCCGGATCATATCCTGAAAAACCTTCGCGAATATTTCTCGGTTGGCTTTTTGCTCCTCGCCGGACTGACGATAACTCTCGAACGCATCCTCGAGGGCCTGGTTGTAGCGCCCCGCCGCCTTGACCAATTTGAGGCCAGTCTTGAGACGACCCATTGCAGCCTTGTCCGGTCCCAGCAGCCTGTCTTCATATCCGTCCAGAATGAAAATTGCCTGATCAATGGCCATTCCCTCGGCGGCTCTTTTGGCTTTCAGGCTATTTGCAGGCAGTTTCCCTTTGCGGCGATCGCGTTGAATGCCTTTGGCCTGCATGGCACTGTCGCCGAAGTGCAGAGCGTTCTTCACGGTCTTGTCATTCTTTTGTGCCAGTGATTTACCGACACTGAACATACTCTTGGCGCCTTGCTCGGCAACATCATCGAAGGTGCTATAGCCATGGGTGTATTCGGACATCTTCTGCGACATGTCGATGCTTGCCATACCGAGACTGGCGGTGATATCGACCTTACGGCTCGATTTTCCCGAAGGATCGACCCCGTCGAGAATATCTCCCGCAATGGCAGAGGTCAGGTCGAGAAAGGAATAGCAGGTTTCACGGATCAGCGTCCCTGCCAGAATGGCGCTGTTGAAAAATGCGAAGTCCGAGTTCTGGCGCAGGAAAGTTTCCTTGTGCGCTTTCAGCGCCGCAAGCTGACGGTCGATATTGGAAAGCTTTTCCCGCTCGGCCACACAGCTTTGCGGGGTATTGATTTCATGGTGGAAATAAAACTGTTGCAGTTCAGGGATCGGGCTTGACTTTACGATCGGCATTTTCATGTCCTTTCGGTGCAATCCGGCGATTAACTGATCTCATACTCAAACCCACTCTCACCCATCTCCACCCGCACATCCGAAAACTCCACCCCCTCCAGCGTGCGCGTCAGCACGGCGCGCGACAGGTCAGGCAGGATCGTGTTGGTGATGATGTTATCGACCATTCGCCCGCCCGAATCCGGGTCCTGGCACTGGCTGACGATGTGATCGACCACACCGTCGGAATAGACCATCTTCGCCCCGTGCCCGGATTTCATCCGACCGACGATGGCGTTCAGTTTCAGCCGCACGATGCCTGACAGCACATCGGTCGAGAGCGGGAAATAGGGGATGGTCACGATCCGCCCCAGCAGCGCGGGCGGAAAGACCTCTTGCAGATGCGGGCGCAGCGCGGCGGTCAGCACCTCGAGCTCGGGACGGGTCTCGCCGCGGGCGGCCATCTCCATGATCACGTCGGTCCCGACATTCGAGGTCAGCAGGATCACGCAGTTCTTGAAGTCGATCCGCCGCCCGGTGCCATCCTCCATGATGCCCTTGTCGAAGACCTGGAAGAACAGCTCGTGCACGTCCGGGTGGGCCTTTTCGACCTCGTCCAGCAGGACGACGGAATAGGGCTTGCGGCGCCCCGCCTCGGTCAGCCGCCCGCCCTCGCCATAGCCCACATAGCCGGGCGGTGCGCCCTTGAGGCCCGAGACAGTGTGCGCCTCCTGAAACTCGCTCATGTTGATGGTGATGACATTCTGCTCGCCGCCATAGATCGCCTCGGCCAGCGCCAGCGCCGTCTCGGTCTTGCCGACGCCAGAGGGGCCGCAGAGCATGAACCCCCCGATCGGCTTGCCGGGATTGTCGAGCTTGGCGCGGTTGGTCTCGATCCGCTTGGCGATCTGCAACAGCCCGTGATCCTGCCCGATCACCCGCTCGCGCAGCCGGTCGGGCAGTTCCAGGATGGCGCGCAACTCGTCCGTGACCATGCGGCCCACGGGGATGCCGGTCCAGTCCGATATAACGCTGGCGACGGCCTGTTCATCGACATGGGCGTAGATCATGCGCCGGTCGGCCTCGCCCTCGTCGAGATCGGCCACCCGCGCGGTCAGCATCTCGCGCAAGCTGTCCTCGTCGGCAGGGGTGTCCGCAGCCGGGGCCTCCTCTGCCCGGGTGTCCGCCGTCGGCGCCTCCCCTTCTGGCGCATCCTCGGGCGCCACCGCGGCCTCGGCCACCTCTGCCGTGCCCGCCCGCGCGGCGGCGAGTTTCTCGCGCAGGCTCAGGATATCCTCGACCAGTTCCTTCTCGCGCGTATAGTCGGCCTCGGCGGCGTCGAGTTGCGCGCGCAGGCTGGCCATCTCTTCGACCATCTCGGCCAGACGTGCGGCGTCCTGCGTGCCCAGATCGGCCTGCGCTTCCTGCGCCGCCTGCTCGCGCTCCAGCGCCGCGATCTCGGCGCGCAGATCGGCGACCATGGCGGGCGTCGCGGACTGGCTGATCGCAACCCGCGCCGCCGCTGTATCCAGAAGCGACACTGCCTTGTCGGGCAGTTGCCGCGCGGGCAAGTAGCGCGCCGACAGGTTGACGGCGGCGACCACGGCCTCATCGGCGATGCGGACCTTGTGATGCGCCTCCATGGGGGCAAGGATGCCGCGCAGCATGGTGCAGGCGCGCGGGATGGACGGCTCGTCCACGTTCACGGGCTGGAAACGCCGGGTCAGCGCCGGGTCCTTCTCGAAATGCACGCGGTATTCGGCCCAGGTGGTCGCGGCGACCGTGCGAAGCGTGCCGCGCGCGAGCGCGGGTTTCAACAGATTGGCGGCATCGCCCGTGCCCGCCGCGCCGCCCGCGCCGATCAGGGTGTGCGCCTCATCGATGAACAGGATGATGGGAGTGGGGCTGGCCTGAACCTCGTCGATGACCGAGCGCAGGCGCTGCTCGAACTCGCCCTTCATGCTGGCCCCGGCCTGCATCAGCCCGATATCGAGCGCGTGCAGCCGCACGCCCTGCAACGCGGGCGGCACATTGCCCGCGACCAGCGCCTGGGCGAACCCCTCGACCACGGCGGTCTTGCCGACGCCCGCCTCGCCCGTCAGGATCGGGTTGTTCTGCCTCCGGCGCATCAGCACGTCGATGATCTGGCGGATCTCGTCGTCGCGGCCCACGATGGGGTCCATCTTGCCCGATTCCGCCTGCGCGGTCATGTCGATGGAAAAGCGCCCCAGCGCCGTGCTGCCCCCTGCCCCGCGCTCGCCCGCAGCCTCGCCCGTGCTGGCCGAACCCAGCCCCGAGCCGTCCATGGGGCGCATGTCCTCTTCCTCGGAGTCCGCCCACAGCGTGCGCGCCTCGCCCGCGATATGATCGGCATCGAGCGTGCTGAGCAGCGGGCTGACCTGCGCCACCGCGCGGTAGAGATCGCGCGTGCGCAGCATCGCGACCAGCACATGCCCCGAGCGGATCTGCGCCTCGCCGAACAGCAGCGTGGCGTAATGCCAGCCCCGGTCGAGCGCATCGGCCAGGTGGCCCGAGATCCCCGGCATCTCGGTCACGTTGCGCTTGAACCCGGCGATGGTCTTTTCCAGATCCGCCATCACCCGGCCCCGGTCCACCCCCATCTGCCGCAGCGTCACCGCGATGTCGGATTTCTCGTTCGAGAGCAGATGATAGAGCCAGTGGGCAAGCTCGACATGGCGGTTGCCCTCGCCCTTGGCGTGGCGCAGCGCCTTCATGAAGGCATCATAGCCGACGCGGTTGAGCTTTCCGGCGACGGTTTCAAGGCTGATCTCGGACATTTCCAGTTCCTCCAGGGGGCAAGGCGGCGTCAGGCGGCGGCAGCGGGCATCGCATGGTCGATGGAAAACACGGCGCAAAGGCGCTCACCCTCGGGCGTGGGCGCCTCGGCCTCGGTCGGGGACAGGCTGAAACTCGTCCAGCCAAGCTGCCCCGCCGTGCCCAGCCGCGTCGGCGGCAACACGGCCTCGGGCAGGCTGAGCGCGATATCGACCTCGAGCAGCGGGCCGAGATAGCCGCGCAGGAAGTCCACCAGCTTGCGGCACTGCGGCTGGCCGGGCAGAAAGGCGCTGTATTCCTCGAGATCGCGACAATGCAGCACCACGCGCAGCTTGTCGTTGAGGCTGAAGGCGCGGGTGCCAAGGCACATGTCGGTGCCCAGAGAACTGGCGCGCTGGCCCAGCTTCGAGCAGTCCTCGGGGTCGAATTCCAGCCAGGTGCCGACATGCTCCTGCAAGGTGACCGGCGTGCCGAGGATATAACCCAGACACTGCCGCAGCCGCGCGACCGACCGGATCCGCGACGACATCAGCCCGGCAAGGCCCAGCCGCACGATGTCGGGCAGGCTGTCGCGATCCTGCGTGGCCGCCGTGCCCAGCCCGATCAGCGAACCCAGCCAGATGCGGAAGCGGTCGTCATGCGGGCGATCCATCTGCACGATGGGGCGCGCTTCGGCCCAGGCGCGGTAGAACAGCTGCACGAAGCGCGCCGCGAAGATATCGGCAAAGCGCGCGAAAGAGGGGTCGTTGTGGCGCTGCTTCCATTCCAGCGCCTCGGCGGTCAGCGGCAGGGGCAGCGCGCCCTGCGGGCCGAAATACCCCATGAAACGGACATGCAC